>JALZOC010000008.1:12822-16891 GCA_030857365.1 Acidobacteriota bacterium | reverse complement strand
CCTCCGCAGTGGGTCAGCCTGTAGGAGCCCCGCGACGGCGGGGCGCGGTCGGAGCGGCGCCTAGCGCCGCGTGTAGCGTTCGCGGATGACCGGCACCAGGTAATCGTTGAACGCGCGGTCGAAGTCGTAGCGCGGCGCGAAGCCCCAGTCCTGCCGGGCGGCCGAGTCGTCCACGTCGGCCGGCCATGAGTCGACGATCGTCTGCCGCTTGCGGTCGGGCTCCCAGTCGATCGTCGCCGCGGGAAACGCCGCGAGCACGACGTCGCGCACTTCGTCGGCCGACGGATTGAACGCCGTCACGTTGTAGGCCGTGCGCGTGAGGCGGTGGCGTGGCGCCGAGGCCAGCGCCATCAGCGCGTCCACGCCGTCGGGCATCGCCATGAACGGGATGCGGGTCTCGGGCGCGACGAAGCACGCATACGGCTCGCCGCGGGCCGCGGCATGGATCATCTCGGGTGCGTAGTCCGACGTCCCTCCCGAGGGGACCGTCACCGCGGAGATCAACCCGGGGAATCGCACGCTTCGAAAATCGACGCGCCCGCTTGCGGGCTCCGCCGCCAGCTGCTTGTAGTGCCGCGCGTAATAGGTGCCGAGCTGCTCGCAGTACAGCTTGTTGCACCCATACATGGTCCGCGGGTGCGCCCACTCGTCTTCTTTCACGCGGCCCGCGCGCATCTTGGTCTCCCGGTCCGGCAGTCCGTACGCCGCGATGGACGACGGGTACATGAAGACGACCGGGTTGCCGTGGGACTCGGCTTCGTGCTGCGCGAACTCCAGCAGGTTGAGCGTGCCCTCGACGTTGACCTGGTGCGCCGTGACCGGTGTGAACTCCGAGCGGGTCGACAGGAGGGCCGCCAGGTGGAAGACCAGCTCGACCCGGAACTCCGAGAGCACGCGGTCGAGAACACCGCGATCCAGGATCGAACCGGTAATCTCGCGATCCACCTTCGTGGCGATCCAAGCGTCGAGGCGGCTCACGTCGAGCGTGACAATGGCGCGCGCGCGCTGCCCGGCCAGCCGCTCGATGAGGCCGTGCCCGATCTCACCGCCGGCGCCGGTGATGAGCACGACGGGTTTTCGCACACGGGAATTATACTGGGCCCGCCCGGGCGGGCCGCGGTTCGACAAGAGACCAGGAGGTCAGGAGCGGAAGTGGCTGTTGCCCGGCACACACGGGTGGCTCCTGCACTCGTGACCTGCCGTGTCGGCCCTGACCGCAGACCGAAAATACGAGGATGACATGAGACTCGGTTCCCTCCTGCTCTCTGTGCTCGGCATCGCCTGGTCGGGCGCACCCGTCCAGGACGCCACGCCGTACGATGCGCGGTTCACGGGAGACACGATGCGCATCGATTACTTTCACACCGGCGGGCCGGACGGGCGGGAGACGATTTCCCTGGACCGCGTGGTGAACGACGGCCCCTGGCCCGGCAGCCGGACGCAGCTCGTCGATCCGACCGGCCTGGGCCACTACGTGTTCGAGGCCCGCGACACCGCGTCCGGCGCGCTGCTCTATTCGCGTGGCTTTTCGTCGATCTACGGGGAATGGGAGACCACGGCCGAACGAAAGGCCGCCCACCGGACCTTCCACGAATCGCTGCGGCTCCCGTGGCCGAGGCAGCCGGTTTCGATCGTGCTCCACAAGCGTCAGGCCGACAGCAGCTTTGCCGCGATCTGGTCGACCGAGGTCGATCCGGCGTCACGCTTCGTGCATCGTGACCCGCTCGCGCAGCACGCCGGGCGCGTCCGCCCCGTCATCGAGAGCGGACCGCCCGCCGAGAAGGTGGATCTCCTGATTATCGGAGAGGGCTACACGGCGGCTGAGCTGCCGAAATTCCGTCGCGACGTCGACCGGCTGCTCCCCTCGCTCTTCGCCGAGGAGCCGTTCAAGAGCCGGCGATCCGATTTCAACGTCCGCGCGCTGGAGCTGCCGTCGGTGGAGAGCGGCGTCCATCGCCCGAATGCGGGCGTGTTCCGGCGCACCCCGATTTCCACCGAATACAACATCTTCGACTCGGAGCGGTACGTGCTGACGCTCGACAACAGGGCGTTGCGGGACGCCGCCTCGGCGGCCCCGTACGAGTTCATCGAGATTCTCGTCAACGAGAAAACGTACGGCGGCGGCGGGGTGTTCAACGCACAGGCAACGGCATCGGCCGACAGCGCCTTCTCGGCCTACGTGTTCGTCCATGAGTTCGGGCATCACTTCGCGGCGCTCGCCGACGAGTACTACACGTCCGATGTGGCGTACGAGACCGGGGCCCCGCCAAAGGTGGAGCCGTGGGAGCCGAACGTGACGGCGCTGCACGACCCCGCGCATGTCAAATGGGCGGATCTGGTCACGCCGGGCACACCCGTGCCGACCCCGTGGGACAAGGCGGCGTTCGAGGCCCATACCCGCGGCATCCAGGAGCGCCGCCGCGCGATCCGCGCGCGCAACGCGCCCGAGCGCGAGATGGACGCGCTCTTCCGGGAGCAGATGGAGTGGGACCTGACGTTTCTCCGGTCGATGAAGTACTCGGGGCGCGTCGGCGCATTCGAAGGCGCGGCGTATGAAGCCCGTGGCCTGTACCGGCCGGAAGCCGACTGCCTCATGTTCACGCGGGACCCGGTCGGGTTCTGCCGCGTGTGCCGGCGCGCGATCAGCCGGATTATCGATCTCTATGCGAAGTAATCGGCCACGATGCGCTCCGCCGTACGCTCAGCGCGCGACGAAGCGCGTCACCCAGACCAACGACGCGAGGATGGCGAGCGCCGTGGCGAGCAGGCAGGCCATCGCCCCCGCGATGTGCTCGACCCGTTCGCGTTTGAGGGGATCGAGCCACATCCCCGCCAGGTATCCTCCGGCGAATCCCCCCGCGTGCGCATAATTGTCGATGCCGGGCATCAGGACGCCGAACACGGCCATCGAGAGCACGTATCCGCTCAACTGCGACGTCATCAGGCTGCTGCCCGTGCGGCGGCTGTAATACAGCAGCGCGCCCACCAGGCCGAAGATCGCCCCGGACGCGCCGAGGGTGAAGCCCGCTCCGCCGATGATCGGCAGCGGCGGCATCACGCGGCCCGCGAGTGAGCTCAGGACAAACCCGCACACGGAGGCCAGCGTGTAGATGATGACCATGCGAGCGCCGCCGTAGACGTCGGCGGCCGCCGGGCCAATCTGGCGCATGACCATCATGTTGAACAGAATATGGAGGGCGCTCCCGTGCAGCCAGCCCGCGCTCAGCACCGTCCACCACATGCCGGCCGACACCGGGACCGCCCCGCTCATCCCGAGACGCAGCGACGCGAGCTGCCCGGGACGCAGGATCGAAAACAGACCGCCGCCCATGATGCTCTGACCGTCCGACAGGGTGAGCAGGAGGCTCACCACATACAGCGCCGAGCAGCCGTACACGACAAGCGCGGTGAAACCAAAATCGCTGCCGAGCCGCCGGAGTATCGGGCCGAATCCCCACAGTCCGGGGTTGCGCCGCCCGCACGTGTAGCACTGCTCGTCGTTCACGCCCACGAGCGAGCCGCACGACGCGCACACCACGGACCCGGTCCTCTGGCGTTTGAACATTCTTCGCAGCATAACATCGGTGCGCCGCTGCCCGCGTGGCTCTGAACACCGGGTTCCGGGTCGAATTCGACCGTCGCATGCCCGCGTGAGATCGTCAGCCTTGAAGCCCTACACCGCGCGTACCGCACGGAAACTGAGCCACGGCCCGGACGAGCGGCGGCCCGCCTTTTTGCGGCGGACAAAGTGCGCGACAGGGCCGCGACATGGTGCCGTTCTTGCACGCGCTGGAGTGTTCCAACCGTTCGTCTCCTTCGAGGTTCAACGTGTTTACGGAGTTCATGGTGTTTTCATGCGAGTGACTGCCTGCCGGTTCTGCGGCGTCCCCACGGACGTTCCGCACGAGACGCAGGAGTTGTGTATTACCGCGCTGCACGATGAGATCGCGCGTATGCGGGACATGGTGATTCGCGTCAAGAAGCCGGCGCGCGGGCCGGAGGTGTGCAAGGAAGAGCCTGTGGCGCCCGGCGCCCGCGACCGCAACACGTAGAACCCTCCCGACGCCTG
>JALZOC010000008.1:0-12812 GCA_030857365.1 Acidobacteriota bacterium | reverse complement strand
GCACGCTCGTGGCGCGTCACGGCCGCGCGGTATACAAGATGGCGTATCGGATGACCGGCATCCCCGAGGAACTGACGACGCCCGCTTCGGCTCGTGTACGGAAAAAAGCGCGACGAAGCCGTATGCGGCCGCGTCGCGCTCTGCGGGAATTCCGGACAGCCGGCCGTCAGGCTTCGACTGCCTCCACGTTGATGATGCTCTCCGCAAGCTGCGTGAGCTTCTTGTCGGTGGCCCCTTCTTCGTTGAGCGTCTGCTGCAGGAGCCGCGCAATCTTGTTGTATCCGAGCAGCGAAGCATGCGTGCGCGCGGTGCCGTATGCGGCGATCTCGTAATGCTCAACCTTCTGCGCTGCCCCGATCAGCCCGGCGTCGACGGCGTTCTCATCGAGATCTTCCTCCATGATCTCCTTGCCTTCTTCGATGAGCCCCTCCATCCCCTTGCACTTCTTGCCCGTGAGCTTGATTTCCAGCGCCTGCCCGATCTGGTCGAGCCGCTCGACCTGCCGGCGCGTCTCCTCCAGGTGGCGTTCGAACGCACGCTTCAGCTCTGGCGAGCTCGCGCCCTTCGCCATCTTGGGCAGCGCTTTCAGGATCTGGTTCTCGGCGCTGTAAATGTCTTTCAGCTCGTCCACGAGCAGTTCTTCCAAGGGATTCGTCTCTTCGGCCATTCGCTCCTCCTGAATTATCGAGATTGCTGACTGGCAGAATTGCAAGACTGGTTCCGCGAGCGAACGGCCGGGGCGGTGCGCGAGGTCAGTGGACTCCGTGGCTCATTTGCAGCGCGGACGGATCCGCCCCGATGCGTCGGATCGCGGCTTGCCACATCGCTCCCGGATCGGTATCGAAGATGATATCGAGCGCCACATCCGACATGAGCCACGCCGACTGCTCCAGTTCCGCGTCGAGCTGCCCCGGGCCCCACCCGGCGTAGCCCGCGAGCACCAGCGCGCGAGGCGCGGGACGCGTCTCGAGCACGCGCCGCAGCAGCCCCGGGGACGTCGAGAGGTACAGGCCGTCGACGATGGTTCGGTAGTCCGGTTCGACCGGCTCGTCGGCCGTCAGAATCCAGCCGCGACCCGGCTCGACGGGCCCTCCCGTGTACAGGACGAGGTCGTTGCCGGACTCCAGCGGCGGCTCCAGCCGGACCATCGTCGTCGCGGCAGCTTCCGTCGGCCGGTTCAGCACCAGGCCGAACGCCCCCTCCGGAAGGTAGTCACAGAGCAGGATGACGGTCTTTGCGAAGTTCGGATCCCGCAGCTGTGGCATCGACAACAGCAAAGTGGGATGGAAAGTGTGCGTCATGTCCTATTCTCCTGCGCCCCACGCGGCCGCGCCACCCTCTTCAAATCGGCGCCGAACGGCCGTGTCTCTTCGCCGCGGGTCCTCCGAGCTTCTCTACAGCCCACGCCACGTGCTCGGCAACGAGCGGATCACGGCAGGTCGGCTCATCGTGCTGCTGCAGGTCCGCCGCCACGGCTGCATCGCCGCTGTTGCCCAGGGCCACCGCAAGGTTCCGGCGCAGCCGCCTCACGCCGGCCCGCTTCATGGCGCTTCCCTTCAGCAGCGCACGCAGCTCGTCGTCCGATCGGCGCCACAAGTCCAGCAGCCTCGGCGCACCGAGTCCCTGGCGCGGCTGCCACGACGGGTGATCGGAGACGCCGGTCGAAGGGGTCAGATTCCACGGACACACCTCCTGGCAGATGTCGCACCCATACGCGTGCTCGCCGACCGAGGAGCGGTGCTCGGGGGGAATCGGCCCTTTCAGCTCGATGGTCAGGTAGGACAGGCACAGCCTCGAATCGAGCACGCCGGGTTCGACGAGCGCACCCGTCGGGCAGGCGTCGAGGCACCGCGCGCACGTGCCGCATTGATCGAACGCCGGGGGATCCGGCGGCAGCGGCAGGTTGCAGATGATCGCCGCAAGGAAGATCCAGGAGCCGAGCTCCTCGTTGATCAGGCAGGTATTCTTGCCAATCCACCCCAGCCCCGCGCGCTGCGCGAGGGCACGCTCCTGCACGGGGCCGGTGTCGACGTAGGCGCGGGCCTCGAAGGCGTCGCCGGCGGCATCCCCGAGACGCCGCGTCAGTTCGTCCAGCATCCGGCCGATGACGACATGGTAATCGTCGCCCCATGCATATCGCGCAATCGCCGCGGTTCCGGGATCGGCGCTCTCGTTCGAGTAAGGCCGCGGCGTGTTGTAAACCACGGCGAGTGAGATGACGGACCGGGCGGAGGGGAGTACCGATCGAACGTCGGCGCGGCGCGCCGCCGTTCGCCGCATGTAATCCATCTCCCCGCCGTAGCCTCGATCCAGCCACTCGAAGATGAACTGGAGCTCGGGGAAGCTCTCGGCAGGGGCGATGCCGCACAGATCGAACCCGAGGGTGCCGGCTTCCGCCTTGACGTACTCGGAAGTCAGGGCCGCAAGGCCATCAATGGCGGGCATCAATCGATTATCGCAGGAAGCCGTGCCGGACCCGCGCGGTTCGCCAGAGCGAACCACGGCGGCGGTGAGACTAGCTCTTGACGAGCTGCCGCACGACGTACGGAAGAATACCGCCGTTGCGGAACGCGACCAGCTCTTCCGGGGTATCGATCCGGACGGTTGCGGTGACGTCCTGGATGGTGCCGTCCCCGCAGGTCACGCGGACCGTGACGACGCCGCGCGGCTGCAGCGTTTCCCCCATGCCGATGATGTCGAATCGCTCCCGGCCGGTGACTTTCAGGGAGGCGGCCGTCGTCGCCTCGCGGAACTGGAGCGGCAGCACGCCCATGTTCACGAGATTGCTGCGATGGATGCGTTCGAAGCTCTCGGCAATGACGGCCTTGACGCCCAGCAGGAGCGTTCCCTTGGCCGCCCAGTCGCGCGAAGACCCGGACCCGTACTCCTTGCCTGCCATGATGATGAGCGGCACGCCCGCTTCGCGATAGCGGACCGACGCGTCGAAGATCGGCATCACGTCTCCGTCGGGCAACAGGGTCGTCCACCCGCCTTCCGTGCCCGGCGCGAGCTGGTTGCGGAGTCGAATGTTGGCAAACGTGCCGCGCATCATCACTTCGTGGTTGCCCCGGCGGGCCCCGTACGAGTTGAACTCATTCGGGGGCACGCCTTTGGCGATGAGATATTTCCCCGCCGGGCTGTCCGCGGGGATGGATCCGGCCGGCGAGATGTGGTCGGTCGTCACGCTGTCGCCGAGGACGGCGAGCGCGCGGGCCGCGACGATGTCGCGCGGGGGCACCGGTTCGAGCGTCAGCCCGTCGAAGAAGGGCGGGTTGCGGATGTACGTGGAATCCTCATCCCACGCGAACCGCTCGCCGACGGGGCTTGGCAGCGACCGCCACCGCGCGTCGCCGTCGAACACCTTCGCATAGCTCTCGCGGAACATCTCCGACCGTACCGACTTCAGCATCGTCTCCTGGATTTCCCGCTCGCTCGGCCAGAGATCCTTGAGGTAGACGGGCTGTCCGGCAGCGTCCTCGCCGAGCGGCTCGGTGGTCATGTCGATCTGCATCCGCCCGGCCAGGGCGTATGCCACCACGAGCGGGGGGGACGCGAGATAGTTCGCGCGCACCTGCGACTGGATGCGCCCCTCGAAATTGCGGTTGCCGCTGAGCACCGAGGCGACGATCAGGTTGCGGTCCCTCACGATGGCCGAGACCGGCTCGGGGAGGGGCCCGCTGTTCCCGATGCACGTCGTGCAGCCGTAGCCGACGACGTTGAATCCGAGCTCCGCGAGATACTCCAGCAGGCCGGCGGCCTTGAAGTACTCCGTCACGACGAGGGATCCCGGGGCGAGGCTCGTCTTCACCCAGGGCTTCACCTTCAATCCGCGCTTCACGGCATTGCGCGCGAGCAGGCCGGCGCCAATCATCACGCTGGGATTCGACGTATTCGTGCAGCTGGTAATGGCGGCGACGACGACCGAGCCGTGACTCAGCCCTTCGAGCCCCGGCGCAATCGCCTCGCTGGCGGCGACGGCCACGCCCAGCGGCTGCGCCGCCGGTGACGTGTTCTCCCCCGGCTTCGACGAGGCCGCCTTGGAGGGCCGCGTCTCGCTCAACATGCTGTCGAGCGCCTGCTGGAACTTGACCTTCGCCTGCCGCAGCGACACGCGGTCCTGCGGGCGCTTCGGTCCGGCGAGGCTCGGCTCGACGGTCGACAGATTGAGCTCGAGCGTCGACGTGTAGGCCGGATCCGGGGCGTCCGGCCGGCGGAAGAGGCCCTGCTCCTTCGTGTACGCCTCCACGAGCTGCACGTGCGATTCGTCGCGGCCGGTGAGGCGCAGGTAGTCGAGCGTCATCTCGTCGATCGGGCAGATGGCAATCGTCGCCCCGTACTCCGGGGACATGTTGCCGAGCGTGGCGCGATCGGCGATCGTGAGGAACTCGAGGCCCGGGCCGTAGAACTCGACGAACTTCCCGACGACACCCGCCTTCCGGAGGCGTTCGGTGATCGTCAGGACCAGGTCGGTGGCCGTCGCCCCTTCGGGCAGCCGCTCGACGAGCCTGAAGCCGACGACGTCGGGAATGAGCATCGAAATCGGCTGCCCCAGCATCGCCGCCTCGGCCTCGATGCCTCCCACGCCCCACCCGACCACGCCCAACCCGTTGACCATCGTCGTGTGCGAATCCGTGCCGACCAGGGTGTCGGGATAGGCGAGCATGGTGTCGCCGGAGCGCTCGCTGAACACGACGCGGGCAAGGTACTCGAGGTTCACCTGGTGGACGATGCCGGTGTCGGGCGGGACGACGCGGAAGTTCTGAAACGCCTCCTGGCCCCACCGGAGAAACGTGTAGCGTTCCTTGTTGCGGCCGAACTCCAGCGCGGCATTCAGGTCCGCCGCGTTCAGTTCCGCATAGTGATCCACCTGCACCGAATGATCGATGACGAGCTCCACCGGCTGAAGCGGGTTGACTTTCTTCGGGTTGCCGCCGAGGCGCACGATGCCGTCGCGCATCGCCGCAAGGTCCACGACGGCGGGCACTCCGGTGAAGTCCTGCAGCAGCACACGGGCCGGCGTGAAGGCGATCTCCTGCTGAAGAGTGCATTTGACGTCCCAGTCGGCCAGCGCCGTGACGGTGTCCGCATGGACGAAGCGGCCGTCCTCGCGTCGAAGCAGGTTCTCCAGCAGGATCTTGAGCGAGAACGGCAGGCGCGACACTCCGGGATGGCCGGCGCGCTCCAGCGCCGCGAGGCTGAAGATGTCGAAGCTCGCGCTGCCGGCGGCGAGACGCGTCCGTGTGCCAAAAGAATTGAGTGCAGCCATCAATCGATCATACCAAGAAACTCCCTGGCGACAACGGCGGCGTCGCGGTGCTCCGCGTCGACCGCGTGGTTCATGCGGCGCATGTGCTCGACGGTAATCCTGCCCGACAGATGCGCGAGGGCGCTGCGCAGTTCCGGGTGCGCGAGCAGGACGGTGCTGCGGACGACAACCGCGGCGTCGTACGGGGGAAAGTATCGCCGATCGTCGTCGAGCATCGTCAAGCCGTACGCCCGGATCAGGCCGCTTGTCGCGTCGCCGGCAATGAGATCGACCTGGCGCTCGGCGAGCGCGCGATAGGTCAGCGAGAGGTCCATGGCCGTCGGCGGAGCGGCAAGCCGCAGCCCGTAGGCACGCGCGAGTCCGGGATACCCGTCGGCCCGCGCGAGAAACTCGTACCCGAAGCCGGCGCGCCACCGGCCCGGATGCGCGGCGAGGTCCGAGAGCGTACGCAGTCCGAGCCGGGTCGCGTCGTCTCCGCGCACCAGCATGGCGAACGTGTTCTCGAACCCGAGCGGATCCAGGAGGGTCAGTCCGGCATCCGCATACCGCCGCCTGACCTGCGCGAGCACGCGCCGGCCATCGGCGTCGGGCGGGTCGCGGAAGATCGCACTGTGGGCCGTCCCCGAGTATTCGACGTACATGTCGATGTCGCCGGACCGCAGCGCCCGGTCGCAGATGAAGGTGCCTCCGAGATTCAGACGGCGCTCGACGCGCAGCGATGTACGCGTCTCGATCGTCTGCGCGAGCAGTTCTCCGAGGATGATCTGTTCGGTGAAATTCTTCGAGCCGACGCGAACCGCCCCGCTGGTGCCGCGGACTGCGTACGCGGCGACCGCCGCGCCAACGACGAGGACCGCGACGATCAGGACGCCGGCCAACCGCGGCCGTGACGCGCGCCCGCCCTGCCTGAGCCCCCGCTCGACCAGGGTCAGGCTGCCGTCGACGGCCAGCGCCAGCAGCGCCGCCGGCACGGCCCCGGCCAGGATGACGGTCGAATCCACCATCGAGAGCCCGCGGAAGATGTACTCGCCAAGTCCGCCGGCGCCGACGGCAGCGGCAATCGTCGCGGTGCCGACGCCGATCACGGCGGCCACGCGGATGCCCGCCACGATCGAGGGGAGGGCCAGAGGCAGCTGCACCTCGCGCAGAATCTGCCACGGGGTCATTCCCATTGCCGTACCTGCTTCCACGACCACCGGATCGACCGAGCGCAGCCCGGCCGTCGTCGTCCGCACGATCGGCAGGAGGGCGTACAGGATCAGGACGAACACCGCCACCCGCGCCCCAAGCCCCCCGATCAGCGGCAGCGGAAGAAGGAACCCGAACATGGCGAGACTGGGAATCGTCTGGACCACGTTGGCGAGCCAGACGATCGGCGCGCCCAGCCGGGGACGGCGAGCGGCGAGAATCCCGATGGGGACGCCGGCCGCAACGGCGGTGAGCGTCGACAATCCCACGAGCATCACATGCTGGGTGAAGAGCGCCGCAAACTCGGACGCGTGGGTCCGCCAGAATTCCAGAAGCCTCATCGCGTGCCATCGAGCGCCGCGCTGGCCTCGAACAGAGGCTCCAGCAGCGGGCGCACGCGCGCGTCCCGGGACCGCGCGATCACCGGCGGCACGTCGATTGCCGCGAGAACGCCGCCGGCCAGGACGCCGATCCGCGACCCGAGGGCGAACGCCTCGGCCATGTCGTGCGTGACGAGCACGACGGTCTTCCGTACGTGGTCCTGGATGCGACGGAACTCGCGATGCATTTCAGCGCGGGTCACGGGGTCCAACGCCCCGAACGGTTCGTCCATCAGGAGGATGGGGGGATCGCCGGCGAGTGCGCGCGCCACGCCGACCCGCTGCCGCTGGCCGCCAGAGAGCTCGTCAGGGCGCCGGTCCGTGTACTCGTCCGGGTCGAGACCGACGAGCGCGAGAAGCTCGTGGACCCGTGCCCGGATGCGCGGCTCCTTCCATCCAAGCAGCCTCGGCACCACCGCGACATTCTGCCCGATGCTCATGTGGGGAAATAGCCCGACTTCCTGCAGCATGTAGCCGACGCGCCGCCGAAGTGCGAAAACGTCCCATGCGGCCGTATTGCGGCCCTCGATCGAGATCTCGCCCGACGACGGGTGAAGCAGTCTGTTGATGAGCTTAAGAACGGTGCTCTTGCCGGCGCCGCTCCGGCCAACCAGCGCGATGGTTTCGCCGGACGCGACGTCCAGATCGAACCCTTTGAGCACCCGCGTCGTGCCGCGGACCGCGTGCACCCCGTTGAATCGGATCGTGATGGCCTCAGCGTCCACGGCCCGACTCTACCGCAGCCCTCACGTGTTGTCGAAGGCGCGGTAATCGCGACCAGTGCACCTCGGCGGTGGCGGCGGCACGCGCTTTGCGGTCCGGCGGGAAGGAGGACGCGCAAATGGCTGACGAGACCACAGCAAGCCGCTCGGCGAACATGGAAAAGGCCGAAGGCAACCGCTCCACCGCGGAAGAGAACATTCACGAGTCGGAGAGCAGCAGCGGCGCAGGCAATCAGGACGAGAACGGCGACAACGCCGGCGGAATCACGAACCGTCCGCTCGATCAGGAGGTCGCGAATCAGGCGGCGTTGCCTCAGCGGGGCGAGAGCAAGCCCGAAAACCGGGGCGGACCGGACGACACGGAGAGGAAGGCGAGCGAGCGATGAACGACGCACCAGGACGCCGCGACACCAATCCTGGGGACCCCACCGCCGAGCGTACGTCGGACCCCGTGCCGGCTGGCGATGATGTCCTCGACCGGGAAAATCCACGAAGAGGGGAAACCCCACGCCGCGACGAGGAGGAGGGCCACGAGAGCGACCCGGTAATGCCCTCGAACGACTCGACGCTCGACACCCGTATTTGACGCGTGCGGATCGCGCACCTGTCCGATCTGCACTTGAAAGATGCCGGCGATGTGATCTGGCTGGAGCACCAGCTCGATTGCATCGCCCGGCAGCAGCCCGATCATCTCGCCATCACCGGCGACCTGCTCGACCGCTGGATGCCTTCGCTGCTGACCCGCGTCCTGGACGCACTCGCGGCACGGAACCTCCTCGAGGCCCGGCGCACGACGATCCTGCACGGCAACCACGACCTCGCGTCGAGCGGCGGGCACCCCCGCGGGGGCGCCGATCTGTGGAGGCTCGGGCTCCGCTTCTGGGATCCGCCGCCGCTCATCGGTCGCCGCAGGCGGCGCTTTCACGATCTCGTCGCGGCGCGAGCGCCAGGCGTGTCGGGAGCGGCCCCTTTCATCAAGGCCGCCGGATCGGGAGCCCGCGTAGCCGTGCTCGACACGGTTCCGCTGTCCTGGGTGCCATTCACGATAGCGCGCGGGTCGATCGTCCTGAGGCATGCCATCGGCGCAGTGCCGGCGGCCCAGCGAGCCTGGCTGATCGCGCAGAGAGAGGGCGCCACGCCATTGGTCGTCCTGATGCACCACTATCCCGTCGGCATGCCGTCGTTCCAATGGTCGCCGGCCGGCCGGCTCGCGCGCGCCCCCGCGGTCGTCGTCCCCATGCACGTGCCGCAGGTCGATCAGGAAGCCTTCTGGACCGCCGCCGAGGCGGCGGGCGTCAGGCTGGTGCTGTGCGGCCACGTCCACCGCGCCAGGCTCGAGTGGCTGCGCGGGATTGCCGTGGGGCTGAACGGGCAGAGCGGCGCCGCGTGGGCAGGCCGCACGATCGCCTGGTACGACCTGAGCCGCGACCAGGTGACGATGCGGCTGGAGAGAGGGGGATGATTCCAGCTTTCAGCCTTCAGCTTTCAGCTTTCAGTCATCGGTTTCAGACTTCAATCATGACAGGTGCCGGTTCAAGGAGCCAACCTGAGCTGACAGCTGATAGCTGATAGCTGATAGCTACTTCAGAACAGATAGGAGAGCGCCACTCCCGCGGTCGGGACCGTGCGCCGGCCGCGCTGCAGGTCGATGCCGCCGTTGCGCACGGAGGCGCCCACATCCGCACGCAGGCCAGCACGCCGCCGCCCACGACCGAACCACACCTTCACGCCGGCGGTCGCATGATATTCCCCGCCGGTCTCAACGAACTCGTTCCGCTCGTGCAGCTCGCGCAGATACCCTCCGCCGCCGGAGAGGAACGGCACGCCGCGCCCGCCCGCGAAAGACAGTTTCGTGAGGTGCCACAGCAGCGACCCGTCGAACACATACCTGGTGAGGCTCTCGTCCGCCGTCAGGTCGGGCGCCTGTTCGGCGTCCAGGGACAAGCTGCTCGACAGTGTCGGCCGCGCGTACTGCACACCGCTTTCGAGGGAGATGGACGGGGACAGGTACACGCCGAACCGGAGCTGCGCCGCGGGCGCGGGTGCGACGCGTGATCGCACGGCAAACAGCGCGAACGGCTCGCCTGCCCCGGCGGTGACATTGCGGGTCTGCTCCGCGTTCCGGCTGCCCATGTCGACCCCCCCCAGCGAGACGACGCCGCCGGTGATTTCGACAGCTCCGCGGCGCACGGCGTCGGAACCGACCCACACCTGGGCCGCCACGGCGCCGGGCCTGCCGGCCAGCACGACTATCATCACCGTCGCGCAGACACACCAGTGCGCACGGATGCGCTCCGTCCACCTCACTTCGGAACGACCTTGATTTCAATCCTTCTCGCGCTGCCGCCGCCGGGCACGACGACCAGCCTGTCGTGGAACTTGACGCGGAACGAGACATCGACCCCCAGCGTGAGATCCAGGAAGCTCTCGATATCCGCGTCGTCCAGCGGCTCCACGCGCAGGATATGGGGCCCGGGCTCGAGCCCGGCAATCACGAAGGATCCATCCCCGCTCAGCGAGAACCCCCCGACCAATCTGCCGGTCCGCAGGTGAAACGCGACGATGTGCGCTCCGAGCACTCCCGCGCCGTTCTTCGTCACGGTGCCGCTCACGCTCCCGGTCTGGCGCGTGAAGCGGGAGGCGGGATACAGGTCGGAGATGCCCGCGATGTCGTCCGCCCGCAGCGTGCGAAATTCGACGTTCCCGGGAGAAAAGGCAATCGGGAACATCACCGCCTCGGCGGCGATCACGCGGCGGCCGCCCGCCCGGAGCTCCGTCTCGCCAATCGCCGAGTGCGCCAGGCCGTGCAGGTGACCGATCTCGTGCAGGGCGATCGACTCCAGATCGAAGCTGTTCGGCTCACCTCGTGCGGCGACCGACCAGGGGAACGCCGTGTTGAAGAAGATGTCCGACTCCAGGATATCGCCGGTCGTCGTATCGACGAGAAAGGAGGTCGCGCCGAGGGTGCGATCCAGCTCGGGGCGGTTCTGGAAGCCAATCACCGTGACGTTGTCGCCGCCCCTGGGGGTCGCGCCCGTGAAGCCCGCGAACTCCGACGAGGTGACGGCGGTCGGGACGGCGTTCCAGGTCGAAAAGGCGCGGCTCACCGTCTCCCGCATCTGCTGCGCTGTGACGGACGGCGCTGCGCGATCCACGACGAAATACCGGATGGGCATCCGGGGCCACTTCAGCGTAATCGTGCGCGTCCCCACTCGGGCTCCGAGCTTCAGGTAGGCGGTTGCCGTCGACGAGGCCGCCGCGACGAGCACGAGCGTCAGGAGCAGAACAGCCCTGCGCCTCAACGCGAGCCTCCGGCCTGCCCCATGGCGGTTCGAACCGTCGCGGCGAACGCGTCGAGCGGCAGGGGTGTGCGCTCGGGCGCGCCGCGAATGACGGCTTCGGCCCCATCTCCCGCCGCCATCAGCACGGGCGGAACCACCAGCCGGGCCCCGGTGCGCTCGTTCATGCGGACGCGGAAGACTCCCTGGCTCAAGCCGAAGACGTGGGCCACGGCGGGTCCCTGCGCCTTCAGGAAGAGCACCGCTTCCTCGCCGGCGTGGAACTCCGGCGCCCCGACCATCACGTTCCTGTAGCGCCCGATCCGGCCGCCAGGCACGCGGAAGGTCACGACATCCCCGGGGCCGCCTTTGATGTACGTGGCTGCGTCGAGCGTGACGACGGTGTCGATCCGGCGGCGATCGTCCGACCATTCGGCGTGAACGTCGACAACGCGTCCGTACACGATGATTTGCGATCCGGAGACGATCTCCCGGAACTCCGCGGGCACGAGCACCGTCGCGTGCAGCGCGGGAATGACCGACAGGAAGGCGAGTACGGCGATGATGGGACGCATGATCGCAGTCTATCCCAAAGGGCTGCCTCGGCCTGCCCGCGCGACCTCGAGGACCGCCTCCGCCGCGCGCCGGCTCGCGCCAGGTTCCCCGAGCAGTGACTTCACGCGGGTGAGCTCACGGCGGACGCCCGCGGCGTGCATCGGATCCGACAGCACGCGGAGCGCTTCAGCCGCGACGGCCTCGGGAGTGAACGCCTCCTGGATGAGCTCTGGCACGACCCGCCGCCCGGCGATGAGATTCACCATCGCATAGGTGTGGACGTGAATGAACGGCTTGCCGAGCCTGTAGGTGAGTGGCGAGAGGCGGTAGACCACCACCATCGGGCATTCGTGAAGAGCGGCCTGGACCGTCACGGTGCCCGAGGCGACGAGCGCCACGTCCGCCGACGCGAGCACGTCATCCGAGCGCCCCTCGACGACCATCACCCGCCCTTCTCCCGTTTCCTCGCGGCCGAGTGCCGTGAGCGGCGCGAAGGCGCCATCGGCCAGGTGCGGCGCGCGCGCCACCACGAACTGCACGCCCGGCATGCGCGCGCGGATGAGGGTCGCCGCGCGGACGAGATCCGGCAGGATCGCCCGCACTTCATTGCCCCGGCTGCCGGGCAGCAGCGCGACGACGGGCCGCTCCTCCGCGAGGCCCAGGGCCGCAAACCGCGCGCGGCGCGGCTGGGGCGTGTCCGCCACGTCGAGCAGCGGATGGCCGACCCATTGCACCGGCACCCCCGCCGCCTCGTAGATCGGGACTTCGAACGGAAAGATGACGAGCACGCGGTCGGCAATCCGGCGCATCGTCCTCATCCGTCCACGGCGCCAGGCCCACAGCTGCGGGCTGACGTAGTACACGATCGGCACGCCCAGCTTCCGGAGTGCTTTCGCGAGCGTGAAGTTGAAGTCTGGAAAGTCGATCGCGACGAGCACGTCCGGTCTCGTCGCGACGGCGTCGGCGACGAGCCGCCGGTACGCCACGTACGTTCGCGGGAGGATGCGAGCCACCTCGAGCAGCCCGGTGACGGACAGTCCGCTGAAGTCGCCGATGAGCGACGCGCCCGCGGCACGCAGACGATCGCTGCCGAAGCCGGTGACGACAATGGCGGGATCGATGCGGCGGAGCTCGGTCGTGAGCGCACCGGCGTACAGGTCGCCCGACGGCTCGCCGCAGGAGATCATCACGCGCACGGCGGGGGGGGCGGGATCAACTGGGCTTGACGAACAGCGTGGAGTCGAGCGGCACGTTGATCTCGTAGCTGTGCAGCGTGCGCGAGAGGCCCGGCGCCCCTTCGCGGCGCAGTTCGGTGGCAAACGCCACCATGAGCCCCTGCACATCGCGGTAGTCGGAGTAGGACTCCTCCGCGTTGACGGCGTCCGGACCGGCGCCGCTCACGTGGTAGCGCGCCTTCAGGATG
>JALZOC010000847.1 GCA_030857365.1 Acidobacteriota bacterium | reverse complement strand
GGAAAGAGGCGGCCGCGTAGCCTTACTTGAACGCCGCGCCAGCGCTGACGACCACCAGGGTCATCCGGGAGAATGCCGGCCGGGCGAGGGTCTGAGCCTGCGCGCTGATCGCATAGAAACGCAGATCCACGGCGACGGCCACGCGCTTGTTCGCGAACCACCGGGCCCCGCCCCCGTAATTGTAGGTCCGCGTGCGCGCCTCCTGCGGCGGCAGCGGCGCATCCTGCCGTTCCGCCGTGAAGGCCGTCGAGCCGATTCCCCCGCTGATGTAGCTCCAGCCCTGGCGCCTGCCGAAGTTGAACGAGACCTGAGGGGTCATCGACGAGATCTCGCTGTGGACCGTGGGCCCCGCGACCCCGTCAGCGTCCGCAGCCGGCAACGTCCGGTTCCGTCCCGCCATGATCAGTTCGCCGCCGAGCCCGAGCGTAACCGGCCCCATCCGCGCGGGATACCAGTGAGCGCCGAGGACGAATCCGAGTGCGCGCGTGGGGAGATTCAGCGCGGTGACCCCGATGCCCCGCGCGATGTTCGGGTCCTGCTTGAACTTCGGGAAAGCCGCCCGTGCGTCGAGGACGAAGCGGCCGATCGGCTGGTCTTCGAGCGGCACGTCCTGTCCGGCGGCGATCGCAGCGCAGCCGAGCAGCGCCGCCGCGAATGTGAGTGAGATCCCCCGCCGCCGTGCGCCTGCGATCATGCCGACCGATTGTATTCGCAACCGCTAGCGGAGCAGGTCGCGCGCGAAGGCCACCCCTTCGTCGAGCGTTGTAATCGTCCCGTCGAGCTGCCGCTCGTAGATCTGCTCGAGGATCGTTCCCACCCGCGGCCCGGGTACGACGCCGAGGGCGAGCAGGTGGCGCCCCTTGACGAGCGGTTCGGGAGGCGCGTGCTGAACCCCCAGTTCCCGCGCCCGCTCGAGAAACCAGTCCATGGCGGAGCAATCGAACCCGCCCCCGCGGCCCAGGCAGTCCGCTTTCGCCACCCGGGCGAGCAATTCCAGGTCGACCTTCCGCGCCAGGCGCCGGAAGGCGCCGTCCGAGACCGGGGTCGGCGCCTGCCGGAACATCCCCGGTTTCAGGTGGTGCGCGACGATACCCAGGACCTGCAGACGAACGTCGTAGCCGTCAACCGTGTGCACGTTGAGGCGATCCAGCACCGCGGTTGCCGGAACCACCCCCGCCTGCTCGTGATCGATGGAACGGATGCGCCCATCGAGGAAGGCGGTCGTGGAGGGTTTGCCAAGGTCGTGGCAGAGCGCGCCGAGCATGACGGCGAGCTGGCGCGGCCGATCGAGGTCGTCGATTCGAGTGCGGGCCTGGTCGACGACCAGCAGCGTGTGCACCCAGACGTCGCCTTCCGGATGCCACTCGGGTTCCTGCTCGCACCCGACGAGCGCGAGCAGTTCCGGAAAGAGCTGCGCCATCACATCGAGATCGAGCGCCAGCTGCAGGCCGATCGACGGCCGGGCGGCCAGAAGCAGCAGCTTGTCGATTTCACCCCTGATGCGCTCCGCGGGAAGATCGTCAAGTTGGATCCGTCTGCAGAGCGCGTGGGTTGCGGGCTCGAGCGAATACTCGAAGCGGGCAGCAAACTGCACGGCGCGGAGCACGCGGAGGCTGTCTTCCCCG
The DNA here is from genome assembly GCA_030857365.1 of Acidobacteriota bacterium. Classification (GTDB taxonomy): domain Bacteria; phylum Acidobacteriota; class Vicinamibacteria; order Vicinamibacterales; family 2-12-FULL-66-21; genus JALZOC01. The sequence goes on along the minus strand of JALZOC010000847.1, from coordinate 525 downwards.
AATGTCAGGGGATCCACCGCGCGAAGGATCCGCGCGTCGATGTCTTGGCGGCCGTTCCACGGATCCAGGTATTCGCCGGTCAGCGGATCCCAGGCGATGGCGTTGATCGTGAAGTCGCGGCGGCGCGCAGCCTCGGCAACCGGCAGGCCCGGGTCGCCCGTGACCTCGAAGCCGCGATGTCCGCGCCCGACCTTCGACTCGCGCCGGGGCAGCGCGACGTCGATGCCCGCCACCTTGTAGACGGTAAAGCTTTCGCCGACGGTGTTGACGCGGCCGATTCCGGACAGCAGATCGTACAGCGCCGGTGCGGGGAGGCCGTACACCTCCACGTCCACGTCTTTCGACGGAAGGCCCATCAGCCGGTCGCGCACCCATCCGCCGACGATCAGCGCCCGGCCGCCCGCGGCACGCGCGCGGTTTGCGATGTCGACCACGGCCGCGAGGCCGGGGTCCCGAGACCCGGCGCTAGCGCCTGCGGGCGACTCGGAATCCATAGTCCGTGTACCGGAAAGAGGGGTCCAGGCG
>JALZOC010000846.1 GCA_030857365.1 Acidobacteriota bacterium | reverse complement strand
GGCGGGCCGGCGGCGCGCGCCGGCGACGACCGCGGAGTTCATCTCGGCCGCACGCCCGGGAACAAGGGGATGAGCTACCCGGCGGACCCGCCGCGGGTCGAGGAGATCGTCGCCGTCATGCGCCAAGCCGGTAGTGGCCTCCACGGCGACCGGATGCGGGGGCTAATCGTGGTGCTCTGGCGGGCTGGGCTGAGGATCAGCGAGGCGCTTGATCTGCGCGAGGGCGACCTCGAGCCAAATCGCGGTGCGCTCCTGGTGCGTGAGGGGAAGGGCGCCGCCGTCGCGAGGTCGGGATGGACGAGTGGGGCTGGGAGCAACTGCGGCCCTGGCTTGACTGGCGCCTGACCCTCCCGGTCGGGCCGTTGTTCTGCGTCATCGACGGCCCGACCCGCGGCAGGCCATGGACAGCACCAGCCGTGCGGCTTCAGCTGCGCCGGCTCGCGGTCCAGGCCGGGGTTAGGCGCCGCTTCGCGCCGCACCAGTTGCGCCATGCGCACGCGGTCGAGATGGCCCGCGAAGGGGTGCCGCTGAACGTGATCCAGCGCCAGCTCGGCCACGCGAACCTACGCGTCACCACGGTGTACCTACAAGGGATCGACAGCGCCGAGATCATCAACGCCGTTCACGCCCGCATGACGCCGATGATGCCCGCGAGCGCCGGGCTACGCCCCTGAGCGACCCGAACTACGGTGCGTCCGCGGCCTCCGGAGCGCGGACGCACCACTCCTTGGCGCCGAGACCGACCGTCCATGCGGGCGCCCTTGTCGCTACTGCTTTCCCATCTTGAAGCCCGACCTCCACGATGACATTGCCCGGAGCGAACCGGGGCTCGTTGTCTTCCTCGGTGCTGGATTCTCACACGTCGCCGGGCTGCCGCTTGCCGCGCATCTATTCGACGCTCAGCCCATCGTCGATCGAATTACTCGCGAACGCCTGGTTGAGCGCGTCCAACGGGGCTGGCGCAGGTGGCACCGTACCGGCGGAGGGAGTCCGGAGGAGTACCTCGCGGAATTGGAGGCTGCTGGCGGGCCCGAATGGAAGGATGCGGTCTGGTATGTCGGGCTAGTCGTGGCGTTGCGGATGGGGCAGCTTGAGCGGGTCGGCAACCAGAGCCACCTTACGGTGACCCGCCAGAACCTCGATCGCACCACGCAGAACCCAGTCCACGAGGCCTTCTGGACGGCGATCTTTCGCCGGACGTCGGCGGTGACGGTGATCACAACCAACTACGACGTGCTGGCAGAGCGCGGTCTCAGGACCGGGCCCCGGCCGCGTGTCCCGCGGCAGGCTTCCACTATGGCTTCGGACCGGAGTATCTGGCCGGCGGCGGCTATCCGTCCTATGCCCACATCAAAAGGATCGTGGCTGAAGGGACCGTCCCGCTTCTGAAGCTCCACGGTTCGGTTTCGTGGTCTATCCGCGACGGAAAGCTCGTCAGGTATCACGACTGTCGGCCCGCCATTCGCGGCGACGCGCTGCTCGTTGCGCCGGTGCGCGGTAAGCGACCAGCGGAAGTACTTCAACCAACGTGGGAGTTGGCGCGCGCGGCTATCGCGAGCGCTGGTGTGATGATCGCCGTCGGCTACAGCCTGCCGCAATACGATGATCTGGTGCGCGAGTTGTTGGGCGCAACGGCGAGTGCTGCCAGCTTCCATGTCTTCGATCCGAACCCGGCAGCCGGGGATCACTACCGCGCGCAACTGGGTCGCAAGGTTGTCCAGCACGGTGGCCTGCCCGAAGCACTCGTCGACGTCGAGGCGGTCTGTCGACCCCTGCTGGATTGACCAGGCCCACAGCCATCTCGGCCGGTCTGATGGGTGCACGGGCGCGCCACGCGTCGAGTGCGATGGGGCGGAAGAAAGCACCCGCCGCAGAGGTGCCTCGACAGCACTCGCCGAGCGCAAATTCGCGCCGCAACTGGCATCGGCTGTACCGCGCTCGCGCCTTCCTTGCGTCGGTGCATGGAGACCCGACTGCCGCGTCCGGCGAAGGCGGCAGTTCCTTTGAGGCCGGCCCGAAGGGCTTACTCGGCCCGAAGCAGTAGCGTCGGCGCCAACGCCTCTCACGACTCCTTCCGGCGCCTTGCAATAGCCAGGCGCACCTGCTCCTTCGACGGAATGCAGTAGCGAAGCCGTCCGCGGATGTTGCTCT
>JALZOC010000141.1 GCA_030857365.1 Acidobacteriota bacterium | reverse complement strand
CGCTTGAAGTCCTTGCTGAGCGGGCGGACCCGGACGAAGTACATGTCGCTCATCGCGGGCTTCGGGCCCGCGACGCCGTCGTTGTCCACCGCCTTGGCGTAGTAGGACACGAAGTCGCCCGCCTTGACGTCGAGCTCCTCGAGATAGAACGTGTGCCCGGCGGAGACGTCGGTGAGCCGCTTCTTTCCGTCGAACAGGCGGAGCGTCTTCTCGGCGGACCCGTTGACCGAGTACACGAGATCGAGGTCCTTCACGCCGAAGTCGTCCTCGGCGCGCGCCTCGACGAACACTTCCTCAATCGGGGAGGCCTGCGTGTCCCGGCCGGGCTTCGCGATGGACACGGTCGGCGGCTGATCGGCGAGCGCGTCGATGGTGTACTGCGGCGAGGCCGGCAGGCGCTCACCCGAAGGACCGTCGAGCTCGATCCGGTAGAAGCCCTTGCCGTCGACTGTGAACGTCCCGGCAAGGGGAGGCGGCGACCCGCCGTCGGGCACCGGCCCGAGTGCGCTGCGGAGCGTATCCGAGAGCACGATCTGCCCGCCGCTCGCCTGCATCGTGGGGACCGCACGAAGGCGGACGGTCGTGCCCTTCAGCACCGCGATATCGCCGCCCTCTTCCACCTTCTGAGGGGCGAGACCCGTGTACGAGGGAAAGTGATACTCGAGCTCGAGACGCTGGACGTACGGCAGCTCGATGACCTTCAGCGTGTACACACTGGAATGGACGCCGTTCGCCTCCACCATGTACTCGACCTGGGCGGCAAGATCGAACAGCATGCCTTCGTACTTGCCGTCCTCCCCTTTGAGCAGGGGAACACGTTCGTACGCCGCGTCCGGCGTCTTCTTCACCATCAGCGACGCCTGCGCGGCGTCGAAGCCGGACAGACGGGCGGTGATCGTCTGATCGGCGCCACGCGGAATCGTCGCGTCGCCGGGGGTCACCTCGATCCGGTAGGGGGTAGCGGCTTCGACATTGCCCGAGACGACGAGCAGCGCGGAGAGCGCGTGGCGCAGGTAGGCCGGCCCGAGGACGAAGAGCGCAATGGCCGCGATGGCGAGTGCCGCGAGCGCGCCGCCGAACCGCCGCACGGTCTCACGCTCCACCCCGCGCCCGTCGTCGATCTCCCGGCACTTTTCCACGGCCGATTCCACCAGCCGCCGTACGAGAGAGGCTGAATACGCCGGCCCTCCGGCGCCGCGGCCCGCTTCGACGGCACTGATGATCGCCGCCTGCAGCGAGGGCTCGTGCTCTTCGAGATAGAGCGCGACCTGTTCATCCGTCGCGCGTTGCATCAGGGGGCGCACGAGCAAGTACGCGATGAGCCCGGCAAGCGCCAGCCCCAGGATGATGCGGAAGGCGACGATCGACCCGGCCGTGAAGCGCCACGACTCGAGCCCGTAGGCCGAGAGCAGGAGCACGACGAGCCCGAGCCCCACGACGCCCAGCGCTCCGCGCAGCGCGAGCTTCAGCCGCCAGCGGCGGCGCACCTGCCGGATTACGTCCAGCAGCTCGGACGAATCGACGGGGCGAAGGTCCTCAGTCATACGCGCATTGCTCCCCTGAATCAGCTTAACAGCCCGTGGCAACAGTCTCGCTGCATTCGACGGTGCCACGCCACACTTTTGGCACGCCTGTTAACACCCGGTGCACCCCCGCCATGGGGTCCGACCCCGGTACGGCGTCATGGCGTCTGCCCCCTGTACGACGGGGCGCCTGTGCGCGACAGGCGATTGCCCAGCTGCGTCTCCGCGGCGAGGAGCACGATGCCGGCAAACAGCAGGTACCACCAGAGACGCTGGGTACGTTCCTGCTCGAGGTCGGTGGGCGCGACGTTCGCCCCCGCCCCCGCGGCCCCGCCCGCCCGGCCGGTCGCCCCGGCAACCACTTCCTCCGGATCCATCGGCGACAGGTCCGACTCCGACAGGTCCAGGTTGCTCGCCACGGCCTCGGGAGGCGCACCGTCCCGCCCCTGCGCTCGAACCTCGTAGAAACCCTGCTCCGACAGCTCCAGCACGTCCGGCCCTTCGCCGTCGAGCGCGACACGATCGCCCGACGGTGTGAGCACGACCCGCTGAGATGCCGCACGCGGCGCACCAGTCGCGGCCGCCGGGCGCGCGGGCTCCAGCACGTCGCCCACGGACAGCCACGCAGGCTTGTCGCGGTACGACGCGAGTGTCGTGGCCATCCGGTGGACGAACGGCAGATACACCGACTTGAGCGGAAGGTCGTTCCACTGCAAATCCAGCGAGGAGGTCCACAACAGCACGCGCCCGTCGCCCACCCGCCGTTCGAGCAGCGCCGGCGCGCCATCATCGAATCGCGCCAGGATCTGCGTGCCGTTGCCGGCCGCGACCGAGCGATAGCTGTAGAACCTCGCGGACGAGAAGTCGCCGCTGCGCGCGGCGCGGAAGGGCTCGAAGATCGGATTGCCGTATTCGAGAGCGCCGAGCCGGGCCGACGTTCCCAGCGTGCGATCCACCGGTGGGCCCGGCTGCGCGGGCAGGATATCGGCCGCGGCGCCCGAGCCGGTCCGGGCCGGCCATGCGGCCCGCTCGCCCGCGGCGACCAGCAGCCCGCCCCCCCGGGCAACGAATCCTCCCAGCCGCTCGGCGACGAGCGGTGAGACGGACGCATCGTTCACGATCACGACGGCCGCGCGCTGCAGGTCGTCCTGCGTCAGCCCATCGATCGATTTGACCGACACGTCGAACGCCGGAGCGTCGCCAAGCGAGAGCGCACGGGACAGGTACAGACTCGCGTCGCGCACCGCTCCCGAACGCTCCGCGATCACCACTCGCACCGGCGGCTTCGGCGCGACGACGAAATGGAACGCGTTGTCCACCGGCAGCGCGTCGGGAGCGAGTCGCACGGTGCCCCGAGTGCCCTGCGCGGCCGGCGAGAAGGGGGTGAAGCTGACGGACGTGGAACTGTGCGGCTCGATCGCGATGTGTTCCGTCTGCACCGCACGCCCGTCCAGCTCCAGCACGATCGCCAGGTTGGCCACCGCGGCCGGCCCGTGGTTGACCGCTCCCGCGGTGACGGTGACGCGGTCCTGCCCGGAAAACGTGGCCCGCTGCAGCGAGACGGGCGTCACGGTCACGTTGGCGGTTTCGGCATCGCCGACGGGGACCGCCGTAAGCACCACGCCGTCGGGCAGCCGGACGCCCTCGGCCCCCTGCCAGCCGCTGCGCTGGAAGTCCGAAATCAGGATCACTTCCCGTCGCGGGAGGGAAGACTCGCTCGCGATACTGCCTGCCAGCTTCAACGCGGGGCCGTAGCGCGTCGCGCCGGCGCCCGGCGTCACGCCGAGCACCGCCGCCTCGAGCCGGCCCCGATCGGACGCCGAACGGAGCGCAACATCCGCCCCCGAGGCAAACAGCACGATGGAGGCGCGATCCGCCTGCCCCACGCCGGCGATGGCGCTCCTGGCCGCCGCCGTCGCCCGAACCCACCGCTCCCCGTACGCCATGCTGTAGGACCGATCGAGCAGCACCACGATCTCCCGCGCGCCCCCCCCCGCCGCGGCCGCAAGCGCCTGCCGCCGGAGAAATGGCCGTGCGAAGGCCGCCACGATGAGCGCAAGCGCCGCGAGGCGGAGCAGGAGCAGCGGCCAGTTGCGCACACGCCGGCGGCGTACGGACTGGTACGGAATACGCTGCAGGAACATCAGCGACGGGAAGTGGACGACGTTCTTCCGCTCGCGCTGGATCAGGTGAATGATCACCGGCACCGCGAGCCCCGCGAGCCCGAGCAGGAAGAGCGGGGTCAGGAAGGACATGGCGCGCTCATCAGACGTTCCCTCACCGGACTCTCGTCAGCCGCTGGCGCGCGCTGAGATAACTGAACAGCGCGTGGTCGAGCGGCAAGGACGTGTTCACGAGCGTGTAGTCGATACGGCTCCCCGAGAACCGCTCCGTCAACCCGTCGATGTGGGCCCGCACGAGGGCGCGATACTGCTCGGCGAGCACCTCGGGCACCACCGGAATCTGCTCACCGGTTTCGAGATCCTCGAAGCTCGATGGCGCATCGAACGTGAAATCGAGCTCCGCGGCGTCGAGCAGGTGAAAGACGATGATGTCGCTGCCGCGGAACCTCAACGGCCCGACAGCCTCCAGCACGGCATCCGGCTCCTCGTACAGATCGGAAATCAGCACGAGCAGCCCGCGGCGGCCGAAGTGCTCCGCCATCTTGTGCAGCGGGGCGCGCAGGCTGCCGGGAGCCGAGGGCTGCAACCGGTCGAGCGTATGGAGGACCACGTCCATGTGCTTTGCCGACGGGGGAACGTGCGCCACGATGTCGGCATCGAACGCCACCAGGCCTACCCGGTCCCGCTGACGATGCACGAGGTACGTCAGGCATCCGGCGAGCATCTTCCCGTAATCCAGCTTGGACACGCCCCGGCTGCCGAATCCCATCGACTTCGAGACGTCCAGGAGCACCGAGAAGTTGGCGTTCGTGTCGGCCTCGTACTCCTTGATATAGAACCGATCCGTCCGCGCGAAGAGGCGCCAGTCCACCCGCCGGATATCGTCGCCGGCCACGTATCCGCGGTGCTCCGCGAAATCCACCGAGGCGCCGAAGTACGGCGACCGGTGCATGCCGTTGATGAACCCGTCGACCACGTGACGCGCGACCAGCTCGAGATTGCCGATGCGCGCGAGCACGGCCGGGTCGATGAAGCGGGCGCCGGGATTACTGGCGGAACCTGACACGCGTTCTCTCCGTTCTCACGCTGCGCTCACTGCCTCGCGGTGTCACATGCCCGAGCGCGGCACGGCCACGGCCTCGAGCAGCCGATCGACCAGGGTGTCGGTCGAGATTCCCTCGGACTGCGCATGGAAATTCGTCAGGACGCGGTGGCGCAGCACCGGGTGCGCCATGGCGCGGATGTCGTCGAAGCTCACGTGATAGCGGCCCGTCGTCAGGGCACGCGCCTTCGCGCCGAGTACCAGGTACTGCGCGGCCCGGACGCTGCCCCCGAAGGCAACCCACTTCTTCACCGAGTCGGGACACGTGGGCGACTTGGGGCGGCTCGCCCGCACCAGGCTGAGCGCATAGCGCATCACCGGTTCGGCAACCGGGACGCGGCGCACGAGGCGCTGAAACGCGATCAGATCCTCCCCCGTGACGGTGCGCTCGAACTTCGGGTCCACGATCGCGGTCGTCGTGCGGATGACTTCGAACTCCTCGTCCTCGGGCGGGTGCTCGATGACGATGTGGAACATGAAGCGATCGAGCTGCGCCTCCGGCAGCGGGTAGGTGCCTTCCAGCTCGATCGGATTCTGCGTCGCGAAGACGTAGAACGGCTCCTCGAGCTTGTAAGTACGCCCCTGGATCGTGACGCGATGCTCCTGCATGGCCTCGAGCAGCGCCGACTGCGTCTTGGGAGGCGTCCGGTTGATCTCGTCGGCGAGCACGATGTTCGCGAAGATCGGGCCCGGCGCGAACACCATCTGGCGGCGGCCGGTCGCGGCGTCCTCCTGGATGATGTCCGTCCCCGTGATGTCGGACGGCATGAGATCGGGCGTGAACTGGATCCGGTTGAACTTCAGGTCCAGCACGCGCGCGAGCGTGTGGATCAGGAGCGTCTTGGCGAGCCCGGGCACGCCGACGATCAGGCTGTTGCCCCCGACGAAGAGCGTGAGCAGCACCTCGTTGACCACGTCGTCCTGGCCGACGATGAGCTTGCGCAGCTCGGAGATGATGCGGTCCCGGCCGCTCTTCATCCGCTCGGCGAGCGCGACATCGTCGGGCGATTCGAGATCGATCGTGTCAGTGACGGCGGAATTCAAAACGGCCTCCTCGGTTGTCGCTGTCGGGCCCGCGCCGGGCTCAATGCGTCAGCGCGTACATCACGTAATTCACACCCAGCTTGTACGCCTCGTTCGTGAGATCGACCGGCGCAAAGCCGGTGTCGGAGAATTGCCAGTACTCGCTGAGATCGTTGTTCACGTTGGCGACGGCCAGCAGCCGCCCGCCGGGTGCGTTGTCTGCGTAAAGGCCCCAGTAGCTCGGCACGAACTCCCCGCCGTACACCGACGGTGGCGCGAGCGTCTCCGGCTGCGGAATCTCGAAGAAGGCGTGGAAGACGCGGGCGGCGCCATCGAGCTCGACCCAGCGGCTCCCGGGCAGGACCACGCGCATCTGCTCCTGCAGGTTGTCCCAGTCGCGGTCGCGGAAGTCGTCGAAGATCACGAACCCTCCCTTGAGCAGGTAGCTCCGCAGCGCCACGGCTTCGGTCGGCGTCACGCCCCAGTAGCCCGGCTCGGCCATGTACGCGACCGGGTAGTTGAACAGCTCCGGATCGTCGATCGCGAGGATGTTCGATCCGTCGGTCCTGATGTTCAGCAGCGTCAGCTCGTCGAGGATTTTCGAGAGGTGCACTTCCCCGTCCGGATAATCGTGCGACCAGGGCACCCCGCCGTCGCCAATCCAGTTGCCCCAGCGCCCGAACGCGGCGTTGTAGCGCAGGCGAACGAACACGAACCGGCCGTCGTACGGGGTGTTCCCCTGTACTTCGACGTCGAGCTGGGGCCGCCGGTTTCGCCCGCGCTGCGCAAGAACCACGGCGCCCGCCACGCAGACCAGGAG
>JALZOC010000845.1 GCA_030857365.1 Acidobacteriota bacterium | reverse complement strand
GCATCCTCAAGGAGCAGGTGCTCTGGATCGAGCGCTTCGAGACCCACGAGGCGCTGCGCACCCGCGTCCGCGAGTTCGCCCGCACCTACAACCAGTCGTGGCTGCTCGAGCGCCACGGCTACCGCACCCCGATCGAAGCCCGCCGGCACCTGGTCCGTCAGGTGCTCGTGGCATGATCGTCACGTTCACCGCACAAGTGTCCGGTGAACCGGGGCCGGGACACTTGTCCGCAAAAGGATATCGCGGAGGCTGAACCGCTCGAACCTTCAGGCGCTGGTCTGCGTCGACCAGCCTGCGGAACGCCGGATCGGTCGCGTCAACCGCTTGGGCGGCCAATACAACGTCCGCGGACGGGTGGCCCCCTCCCCGCACAAGCAGTGATTCAGCCGCGACCTCTATGACCGTTGCGCGGATCGAGACGTCCGGACCAATTTCGAAAGGCCGACCGGATGCGCCCAAACGGACACCATGGCGCTCAAGCATGATCGAAGCGCGACCAAGCCGGCGTGTGAACACGAGGAGCTCGTCGCTCGAGGTCAGTTCGAAATCAATCCGTTCTCTCCTAATGACTATCCCGGCACGCAGGCCGTCGTCATCCGTAAGTTCCAGCTCGGCCGCACGTCCGGCCTCTTCGCCAGCGGATAGTGACTCGTAGATCGCGGTCAGATCGGCCGATGGCACCGTTGGCGGACCCTCAGAGAGAGCGAAAACGAAGCGCGCGAGCATCTCTGTCGGTCGATACGAAGCGCCCGCGAGCTGGGCGCGAACCACCGCCGCTTCAGCGGGCGTGCCGTCCGCGAGGATCTGTGCGTAGACGAACTCTTCGAACACCGGGCTCGCGAAGCTTCCGCGCGAGGCGCCAGCGAGAACATGGTTAGTGAGCCATGAACGGACTTCAGAGCGGTAGTCATCCTCTAGCTCGCGAGGGACAGGTACAGTCGGCGCTGGACCGTCGAGTGCCTCGTTCAGCAGCCAGGAACATTGCTCACGGGGAGTGAAAACGGAGTCCCAGCTGGACAGACCGGCGGCCGTCGCGCGGCCCCCCGCGCGCCCGCGAAAGCCGTCAACGAACTTGCCCTGCTCGCGCTCAAGGATGTCTCGCACGAGCGCGACGAGAAAGCGCCACATCGTTTCGGGAGTACTTTCGGCGGCCATCTGGACGGCTAGACGTTGGGGGTTACCGCCCTCCGCAAGATGACGGCCCAAGGCGACCAGCACGGGCGCATAGCCAAGGAACCGACCGGCCGGGTCAAGGGGCCATTCGTCCTCCTCCACGCCAAGGAGGGTCAGAGTCTGATGGAACATCGCGTCGCGCGCGTTGATCATCGCTTCCTGCGATGGATCCTTATCTCGAGCGGCAATCTGCTTGGTCGACGAATGCGAGAGCTTTCGGACGATCAAAGAACTCGATCCCGACAGCGGCCACCTCAGTGCCAGATTCGCCAAGCCACTCGGCAGCGAACTCGGCCGGCTCACCACGAGCCAGCAGGACGAGCGCGGGGCGGCCCGCCACCGCGGGCGCAACGAGCTGGCGCGTAAGGTCATCGAGGAATGCGGCGAACGCGTCGAAGCTCACGCGCAACCGCGCTTCGTCAAGCGCGTCGGCGACGATCAGGAAAGAGCCTGACCGGAGACGCTCAAGGACATTGCTCAGGGCGGCCGGACTGTGGGCGTCGGCAAGGGTGCCCACCGCGAAGTTGTTGCCGACGTGGAAATCGGCAAGATTCCAGAGCACTCCACCGGTGCGGTATGCGAGGTACTCAGCGAGCATCGACTTGCCCACAGCCGCCGGCGCCGAGACCACTACCACCTGAGCTTGTTCCAGCCTCCCGTCGAGAATGGTAAGTGGCGGATCGACGAACTCCGCCCGCTCCGACGTCACGTAGCGGATCCCGTTGGGGGCAGGGTCAACGAGACTCGGTGGCTCAGAAACGCTCGGAAGCGTCGTGAGGAGGGCTTCGAGGGCAGGCATCGACGGATCGTATATCGCCCGACCGCGGACGAACCAGCCGGTCAAGCCCCCGACTCGATCAGCGAGGGAACCAGACAGACGCCCGTGGCGGACACCCGCCCCCGGTCACGCCGGCGCCAACCGAGCCGCCCGCACCCGCCACGCCACCAACGCCGACCCCGCCACCACCATCGCCACGC
>JALZOC010000844.1 GCA_030857365.1 Acidobacteriota bacterium | reverse complement strand
GCGTCAGCTCGGGAACGAAGTCAGGCCGGCCGCGCCTCAGGTCGTCGCGGCCGATGAGCATCGCGTGCAGGGTCGAATGCGTCTGTGTGCCGGTCGCCGCCGGACGGGAAGGCAGGTCGACGCGCCAGCTGACGATCTGTTCGGCTGACCGGAGCGTGAAACGCACCCGCAATGTGTCCCCTCGGCGCACCTCGAACGGCTGGCCGATTGGAAGAAAGACGTTGCGCCGCGCGATCCGGTCCGCGGCGAGTGGTGAGTTCGTCAGCGTCACCGAGGGGGACAGCGCCGCCGTCGCCCATCCACCGAGGCCATGAAGCGTTCCGCTCTTCGTGATCGCCATTTCGATGTCGGCGCGAACGGGCGAAGGCAGTGCGCTGCCCGTCGGGGCGCTGACAGCCTCGGCCGGCTCGGCGAGCAATTCGTGAGCGTGAAGCGTGACGGGGTAGCCGGTGTTAACCGCCCACCGAAAGCCGGGACTCACGTCGAACCCGGCGCGCGGCAGGTTCCAGAAGCGGACCTGCTCGTGCATGTCGGCGCGCTCGACAGGCGACAGAAACATCGAGAGCCGCGAGGGCAGGAGGAGCCCGCCCGGCCGGAGCAGCCGCGCAGCCGCCTCCGGATAGATTTCGAAGATGCCGGCATCGAAGCCGAACCGGCCGACGAAATCCGACACGAACAGATCGACACGCTCCGGCAGATGGGCCTCTGACGAATGGCGCTGGACGCCGTGAAAGCGGTCGGCGAATCCGTTCCTGGCGGCGACCGCCCGGGCGATCTCGATCATGCCCGTCGCTTCGATTGAATAGACGCGCGCGGCGCCGGCCTCGAGCGCGAAGAGCCCGAGGATGCCCGTGCCGCTTCCGACATCAGCGACCACGTGACCAGGGCGTACGACTTCACCGATAGCGCGGTGAAAAGCGGCGAGGCGGGCAGGGTCGGAGAGGTACTCGCGGTGCTCGTCGACGATCAGCGACATGATCCTGCCCGGTATGGGACGGCTCGGGCGCCCGGCACCAAGGCTCCGGTCACAGGCAGGCCATTTTGAACCCGGCGGCAGGGGCGTCCGAGCCCGTCGTGCGCGTGCCCTGAGTCAGCTTCGTGACCGACCCGTAGTCGATGAGATGCGGTTTCGCGTACCGACGCCGCGGCGGACCTTCCGGCGCCGTGCGATCGAGCCGACCGGTGCGGGGCGTGTCGTCTTCGGCCATTGAATGCCTCCAGGGGGGTGTGCTGAGTATAGCGGATCGCGCACCATCGGCGGGACGATACGCCCGCGGGACGCGCCGTGTCAGACCGCCGAAGCTGCAAAGGCCGAGCGGAACCACAACTCGACGGCCGCGATCATCCAGAGGGCCGGCACGTGCGCGCCGTACGCAACCGGCCCCTGTGCATACCGCGACCGCATCCTCCGGTATTTTGCCGCGACTGCGCGGCCATCCACCCAGCCGGCTTCGGCAATCAGCAGCGCGTCGAAGAACTGCTCGCCGCCCAACGCCTCGATCGCCTCGGCGATCGCGTGTGAGAAGTCACCCTTCGTACGCCGGGACCTGACAACCTCGGGCAAATCGTCCCCCAGCGCCTCCCGAAGAATGAACTTGGTGAAGCGACCGCGCTTGCGCTGGTCGTCCGGGATGTCGAGCGCGAACTGGACGAGCCGCGCATCGAGCAGCGGATGCCGCAGCTCGATGCGGTGATGTGCCGCCGCCCGCTCCGCGCATTCGACGAAGAAGGCATGCATGCCGCATCCGAGCTGGCGCGTCAGGTCCTCGGTGGCATAGCTCCCGCCGCGCGGAGCGTCGGGGAACGACTCGTCCTCCGGCGCCAGCAGAAGCCATGACGGCTGCTGGCCGATGCCAACGACGCGCCGGGCGATCGGGCGCAGCAGGTCCCTGGCCTGGCGAGGCAGCAGAGGCCACACGCCCGCCTGCAGCAGGCCCAGCGGGGAACGCCCGGTTTCCCCTGCGTGCCAGTCGTCCACGAAGCGGCGGAGCGCGGCAACCGGGCGACGCTGACGCAGGAGGTCGGCGTACTGGAACACGCTCCCCGTGAACAGGAAATCCCCGCCCGCGCCGGTGAGCGCAGCGCGATGGCCGTGCTCGCGGATGGCGGAGTGAAGCGTGGCGGTCATCTCATCAGCCGGCATGGACGGCGTC
>JALZOC010000843.1 GCA_030857365.1 Acidobacteriota bacterium | reverse complement strand
GCGATTGCCGGCGCCGCCGCCCTGCTCGCCGAGCTCCCCCCGGAACGCTGGGCGGTCGTGACGTCGGCGGGACACGAGCTGGCGCGCACGCGCCTGGCCACGGTCGGGCTGCCGGTCCCTCGTGTGCTCGTAGGCGCGGACGACGTGGCCCGCGGCAAGCCGGCGCCGGATGGATACCTGCGGGCCGCCGACGCGCTCGGCGTGCCTCCCGCGCGATGTGTCGTGCTCGAAGACACGCCCGTCGGCGCTGAGGCCGGGCGCGCCGCGGGGGCGATTGTAATCGGGCTGCGCACCACGTTTCCGGCCGTCGACGGGTGCGATTTTCTGGTCGCGGATCTGCGCGCCGTTCGTGCGGCGCCGTCGGGACGCGGTTCTACCGCAATTCGGTTGTTTCTCACCCTCGCGAGCAACTGACCCGGCGATCCGAACCGCCACAGGGCTCCGTCTCAAGGCGGCGCCGATCTACACCAGCGGCCGCCAGGGCGATGGGGTAGGCGGGAGAGAAATGCGGCGGTACTCGCGAAGTACTTCAGTACCCCCTGGAGACAATTCTTGTCTGTGGTGCCCAGGCGCTCAGTGGACGCGTGTCGGGGCAGGCAACTCACTACAACGCTGTCGGGCCAACAGGCGATCGCAATGGGCGCGATGCCGCGAGGCGCGTCAGCGGCTGGCGGACCGGCGCTCGTTGTTGATTCGTTGAAGGCTGCGACGCTCGGCGCCCGTGCGACGCTCCTCTTGAAGGGACTGGTTCAAACGCTCGGCGAGTTGCCCGAACGCGCCAGCCGCGGTGCGGAGATGTTCGTTCTCTTCTTCGAGCCGCTGAACGGTTTCCATGCAAGCCTGGAGCGGATCCTGTCGGTCCTGGTCGGTCATAGCCCTCCTTACCCGGCAATTTTTCGAGGGTAGCAAAAATGACGCCGAGGCGTCTGAGGCGGGGTCTCGCTAGGCGCCGTGAATAGACGAGCTGTTCGAGGCGCTCGTCGGCTGCGGACCGCTCCGTTCCAGTATCGGGTAGATCGCCACGAGCAGCGACGCAAGCACCAGGAGCATGGTGCCGATGGTCTCCACACCGTACCGCGCGGCCGCCAGCCCCACGACGCCGGGCACGACGGAGAGACCCAGCGCCGACGCGGCGATCTGGAAGCCGACCGCGTTCGCCGAGTGCGACACGCCCACGCGTCCAGGCGTGGTGGCAATGAGCAGCGGGAAGATCGGACCGCACGCGAGTCCCGCGACGACGAGACCGGCGGCCGTGAGGTGAGCGCCGGCGTCCACCCAGACGAGCGCCACGCCGAGTGCCACGCTCCACACGGCCCCGCGCAGCTGAAGGTGCACCGGTACGACGCCCCCTGCGGCCGCGGCGAGCAGCCGTCCCCCCGTGATGCCTCCCCAATAGAGGCTGGCGAGGATGCCCGCCTCGACCGTCGGCATCAGGCGCGCCTCGGTCAGGAGCGTGAAGGTCCACGCGCCGATCGACGCCTCCACGCCCGCGTACGCGATGAACACCGCCATGCCGAGCCACGCGGCCGGCACGCGAAGCGTGGCGGCCATCGTGGCCGTGGAGTCCTCGGCCGCGGCGGACGGCAGGCCATCACTGCGCGGCCAGTGCCGGAGCGTCGCAACGAAGCAGGCGGCCAGCGCGATCTGCGCGGCTCCCACGATCACATACCCCTGCTGCCAGCCCGCGCCACGCTGGAACACCGCCGTCATGATCAGCGGGCCGGCTGCGGCCCCCACCCCGAAACAGGCGTGCAGCCAGTTCAGCATGCGTGCGCCGTGGTGGGTCGCCACGTAGGCGTTGAGGGCCGCGTCGACGGCGCCCGCGCCGAGCCCGAGAAGGGCGCCGAGCGCCAGCACGACCGGCCATGAGCTGGCGGCGGCATACCCGAGAAGTCCGGCCGCGGTGAGCAGGCAGCTTGCCGCGAGGACAGTGCCCAGATTGAGGCGGCGCAGCAGGCGCCCGCTCGAGAAGCTCGCGGCGACGTAGCCGGCGGTGGTGGCCACGAGCAGCGCGCCGAGCGCCTCCAGCTCGACGCGGAAGAACGTGCGCATCGAGGGCCACGCCACGCCCAGCAGTCCGTCCGGGAGTCCGAGGCTGACGAACGCCAGTGCGGCTAGCGCCGCGACGAGACGCGCCGGCCGAAGTCGCTGGGGC
>JALZOC010000842.1 GCA_030857365.1 Acidobacteriota bacterium | reverse complement strand
CTTCGTCGCTGCCTTCGAACAGCCACTGCATCCCGAGGCAGATGCCCAAGAGCGGCACGCCTCGCGATGTCGCGGCGCGTATCGCCGCAACCCACCCCAGATCGAGCGCGGCCGTGGCGCCGAAGTGACCGACACCAGGCACCACGATGCCGCTCGCTCGCGACAGGTCGGCGGGATCCCGCGGCGTGAAAAGGTCTGCGCCGGCGGCCGCGAACCCCTTCCGGACGGAGGTGAGGTTGCCGGCGCCGTAATCGATGAGCGCAATCACAGCAGCCCCTTGGTGCTCGGGAGCATTCGCGCGAGACGCCGGTCGCGGGCGCACGCGACCCGGAGCGCGCGGGCAAAGGCCTTGAAGACCGCCTCCACGTGATGATGGCTCGAGCGCCCGTACAGGACCTTCACGTGCACGTTGGCCCGGGCGCCCTGCGCGAACCCCTCGAAGAAGTCGTGGACCAGCTCCGTCTGCAGATCCCCGACCATCCGCGTCCTGACCCGCAGATCGACGACCGTGTGGATCCGCCCGCTCAGATCGATGGCCGCGACGGCGAGTGCCTCGTCCATCGGCATCACGAAATACCCCGCGCGGTTGATGCCTTTCCTGGTGCCGAGCGCGGTCGATACGGCCTCTCCGAGGGCAATTCCGAGGTCCTCGACCGTATGGTGCTGATCGACGTCGAGGTCTCCCGTGGCCCGGACGGTCAGGTCGAACCCCCCGTGTCGGGCAAACAGCTCGAGCATGTGGTCGAGGAAGCGGATACCCGTACGGACGTCGTAACGGCCCTTTCCGTCGACGTCGAGCCGCAGCACGATGGATGTCTCCGTCGTGACCCGCTTGATCGTCGCCCGCCTCACAGTACCTCCCCGAGCGCCGCAATGAATGCGCGCGTGTGCTCGACCACGCCCGCGGTGACCCGCAGGCACCCGCCGCAGCCGGCCTCCTTCGATCTGTCGCGGACGTAGACGCCCCGGGCCGCGACACCCTGCGCGATGCGCCCGCAGCCCTCGCCGAAGCGCGCCAGCACGAAGTTGGCCGCACTCTTCCAGTGCTCGATCCCGAGCCGGTCGAACTCGGCATACAGCAGCGCTCTCGATGCGGTCACCTCGGCGAGATACCACTCATAGTAGGCGCTGTCGGCCATCGCGGCCGGGAGCACGCCGGCCACGCAGGCGTTCACGCTGTACGGCGGAACGACGCGGCGCAGCGGTGCGAGCGTCTCCGGAGCCCCGACGAGCGCCCCGATGCGCAATCCCGCAAGCCCGTAGGCTTTGGCAAACGTCCGGCCGACGACGATGTTGGGCGATCGGGCGAGCAGCCCGCTGCCAAGCAGGGTATCGGAAGAAAAATCCGCGTACGCCTCATCCACCATGACGAACGCATCGGGCGCCTCGGCGGCGATGCGGGCGATGGCGCCGAGGGGGATCAGCAGCCCGGTCGGATTGTTCGGATTCGTGAGCCAGACGATTCGCGTCCTCGCGGTGAGTGCCTCGATGACGTCCTCGAGCGGGAACGTGAATCCAGGCCCGAGGGGCACCTGGACCACCCGGCCGCCTGCCGCGTCCGTGCACGCGGCGTACATATCGAACGCGGGAACGACGACGACCGCCTCGAAGGGGGAGGATGCGGACCCGTTTCGCAGGCCGGCGACCGCGATCGCCAGAATGCCTTCGTCGAGTCCGTTCGTGAGCAGGAGCGACTCGACGTCGATCCCGAGACGGCGTGCACAGGCGGCCGTTGCCGCGGTGTAGTCCGGATACGTCGCGAGATCGTGCCGCGTCAGCGTCCGCATGGCGGCCATGACCGCCGGTGAACAGCCTGCGGTGTTTTCGTTGAGGTGCAGCCGCAGGCCCGAGGCGGGTGTCAGCACGCGTTCGTACTCGAAGGTCACCGGCGCGCCTCCCTGCCCCGGATCTCGATGGAGGCGGCATGCGCGGTGAGCCCCTCGGCGCGCGCGAGCGCCACCGCGGCCGGCGCGATCCGCCGGAGGCCCGCCCGGGTGAGCCGCTGCACGGTGCTGACGCGGACGAAATCAGCCGCGCTCAACCCGCCGCGCGCGCGTGCCGCGCCGCTGGTCGGGAGCACGTGGTTCGACCCGGTTGCATAATCGCCCGAGGCCTGGGCGCTGTAATCACCCACGAAGACCGTTCCCGCTCTGGTGAGACGTCCAG
>JALZOC010000841.1 GCA_030857365.1 Acidobacteriota bacterium | reverse complement strand
GTCTGAAACTTTCTCCCCCGCTTCGCTCCTCCGCCAGTTTCAGACGGGTCAGCGAGGTCTGGGTTGCTGCTCGCTGCTACGTCAGGAGGTCGGTGACCGGGTTGATCGCGAAGTAGACGACGAAGAGCGCCGCGACGAACCACATCAGGGCGTGGACCTCGCCGACCTTGCCCCGGACCGTTTTGATCAGCACGTAGGCGATGAAGCCGGCGCCGATGCCGACGGTGATCGAGAAGGTGAAGGGCATCAGGACGATGGTCAGGAAAGCCGGGATCGCGATGTCCACATCGTCCCAGTCGATGCCGGTGACCTGCCGCATCATCAGGAAGCCCACCAGCACCAGCGCCGGCACCGCCGCTTCGGACGGGATCACGGCCACGAGCGGCGCGAGCAGGATGGTGAGCAGGAAGAGCAGCCCGGTCACCACGGAGGCAAGACCGGTGCGCGCCCCCTCGCCGACCCCGGCTGCGGACTCGATGTAGGAGGTGTTCGACGAGACGCCGGCTGCGCCTCCGGCGGCGGCGCCGAGCGAGTCGACGATCAGGATCCGCTGGGTGTGCGGCGGCGTGCCGTCCTCGTCGAGCAGTCCGGCCGCGGCGCCGACCGCGGTCATCGTGCCCAGCGTGTCGAAGAAGTCGGCGAGCATCAGCGTGAAGATCAGCAGCAGCGCGGTGACGACGCCGACGGCCTCGAACGAGCCCAGCAGCGAGAACTCCCCCAGGGTGCCGAAGTTGGGGGCGTCGAAACCGTCCTCGGGCCACGACGGGACGGTCAGCGCCCACCCGGTGGGCGACTCGATGCCACGGCCGAAGTCACCGATGGCTTCGGCGATGATCGCCACGACCGTCGTGACCACGATGGAGATCAGAATCGCCCCGCGGACGTTGCGCACCCACAGCGCGATCAGGAGCACGAGCCCGAGTGCGAAGATCACCAACGGCCAACCGGCGAGCTGGCCGGTCTGCCCGAGCTGCACCGGCACCACGGTGCCCGCGGCGTCGGGGATCCGGCGTACGAAACCGGCGTCGACGAAACCGATCAGCGCGATGAACAGGCCGATGCCGACGGAGATGGCCACCTTGAGCTGGACCGGCACGGCGTGGAAGACGGCTTCTCGGAACCCCGTCAGCACCAGCACGAGGATCAGGACGCCTTCGATGACGACCAGGCCCATCGCGTCCGCCCAGCTCATCTGGGTGGCGATGGCGAACGCCACGAACGCGTTCAGGCCGAGGCCGGTCGCGAGCGCCATCGGGTAGTTGGCGACGACGCCCATCGTGATGGTCAGCACGCCCGCCACCAGGGCCGTAGCCGCGGCGATCGCAGGCAGGTTGGATCCGTCGCCCGTCCCGCCGCCGAGGTAGTTGCCGTCCACATCGGCGGCGTAGCCGAGGATCAGCGGGTTGAGGACCACGATGTAGGCCATCGTGAAGAACGTGACGATGCCGCCCCGCACCTCCCGGCCCGTCGTGGAGCCGCGCTCCGAGATCTTGAAGAAACCGTCGATGCCCGACCGGGGCGCAGTGCTCTGCTTGCTCACAACAACGGAGCATGGCAGAGGACGGGGCCATGGTTGCGGACATCTTTCGATTTGGGCGACGAGTGGCGTACGCCCGCCGTGGGGATCTCGGCTGGTGTCGCGCGTGGGAGGTAGGTGCACGTGTGGCGTGCTCAGGGTGCGTGCATCGCAAGGCGGCGTCGCGAAGTCATACTGGGCGTACGTCGAGCGATGCGCAGCGAGGTGCGTGCCATGGGCGTGCGAAGCGTGTAGATACTTCGCGCGCGCGGCACTAGTTTGGGGGCGTGGAGCTCCGCGACAACCAGCCGATGCAGCACGAGTTCGGCAACAAGACCTACTTCGTGGCTGACGTCGAACCGCTCGACGTCGACGGCGTCCGCACGGTCGAAGTGGGCACCGCGATCTTCTTCCTCGCCGCCCTGGCCCTGCTGCCCTTCTACGGCCGGCTCCAGGACGACGGCTCGACCTGGTGGCTGTGGACGTGCCTGGCCGGCATGGGACTCGGCCTGCTGGGACTGGAGTACTGCCGCCGCCGCCGGAAGTACCGCACCGAGCGGCAGCTGCGCGCGGCGCGGAGCGCACCCGAACCGCCGGGCGAGCCCGGCGCCTAGGTCACGCTCCTAGTGCCGCGTGCGCGAAGTATCTATA
>JALZOC010000840.1 GCA_030857365.1 Acidobacteriota bacterium | reverse complement strand
GCCTTCGACGAGAGCGTGGCCGATCGCCGCCGCGGCATGGGTCTTGCCGGTGCCCGAGGGGCCGAAGCACAGGATGTTGGCGCCCTGGTCGAGCCAGGCGTCACCCTCGCCGAGGGCCATCAGATGCGCCTTGCGAACGGTCGGGACGGCAGCGAACTCGAAGGTGGCGAAGGTCTTGCCCCGCGGCAGCCCGGCCTCGGCGAGGTGACGCGCAATGCGACGAGCGGCGCGATCGGCAAGCTCATGCTCGCACAGCGCCGCGAGATAGCGGGCGGCGCCCCAGCCTTCCAGATCGGCCCGCGAGGCGAACCCTTCCCAGTGGCGGCCGATGCTCGGCAGCCGCAACGTCGAAAGCATGACCGGCAGGCGTGCGGCGTCGATCTGATGGTCAGGCGGCAGGACGGACATCGGCGGCGTCTCCTCGATGCTGGTAGAGGCTGTCGTAGACCGACAGGTCGGGCGGCTTGATCATGATCTCGGGCACTGCGGCCGTCGGCGGTGCGATCGCGGCGCGTGCGATCTCGAGGTCCGGCAGGCTGCCTGCCGTCAGCACCGCGTCGAGATGGGCCGCGAGCGCTGCTTCACAGGCGTGGGTGGCAGCCAGGTGGAGAAGGCCGACATAGATCCGGCAGGCGCGTCGAGGTTCCAGGCCGGCGTCGAGCGCCTTCCAGGCGCGCCGGAACGCTTCGCGCGGGAACATGCCCTCGCGCAGCACCGAGCGGCGGAACGCCTGCGGCTTTCGGACGAGTGAACCGATGATGTGGCGGTAATCGACGACATGCGCAGGACCGTGCTTGCCGCGCCGGCGACGGGGCAGCGTCAGGACTTCGGTGGCACCGAGGAAGCAGACGAGCCGGGAATCGTAGACATGGACCCTGAGCCGCGAGCCGATCAGCCGCGAGGGCACGGTGTAAAGAACGTCGCGCACGGAGATGGTCGAGGTCCGGGTGACCGTGACTGTGGCGAGGCTGAAGTCCGTGGTCCTGAACCTCGGCAACGGCTTCATCTGGGCGAGTTCAAGCGCGACCTCGGCGCGCCGACGCGCGTTCCTGCGGGCGACATGCTCGGCGATGAATGCCTGATAGGCGGCCACATCGGCGAACTCGCGCGAGCCGCGGAGCGCCAGCGCCTCGCGCAGCGAACGCTTGAGATGCCCGTGGGCGGCCTCGACCGAGCCGTTCTCATGGCTAACGCCGGCGTTGTTGCGGGTCGGCTCGATCCCGTAATGGTCGCAGAAGGCCTGATAGCCTGCCGCGGCGTCATCGTGCGGCGCCAGGTTGCGATAGGCGGCCGACAGTCGGTCGGTGCGGTTGGTCGCGGGAGCGGCGCCGAGCTGCCAGAGCGCCTCCTGCATGCCCTCAGTCAAGGCGGTGAAGCTCTCGCCGCCTTCGATCGCCTTGACGTGCTGCCAGCCCGAGAAGGCCAGCCAGAAGTGGAACAGCAGATGATCGAACGGCGCTCCCGCGATCGTCACCTCGAGCGAGGACGCGTCGGTGAAGTCGCAGAGCGACTGAAGGCCCGGCGGATGGTCCTGGCGGAAGATGATCTCGCGTTCCGGGCCCTCGGTCGCCCGCCAGTGCGCGATACGGCGCTGGAGCGTGCGCAGGTGCCGCTCGTCCAGCCGGCCCGGATGATCACGGCCGATCTCCTCGATCACCGTCGTCGCGCGCAGATGCGGAATCTGGACCAGCATCGGAAGGACGATCTCGTCCCACACGCCCGCCAGCGGGTCGGGGCGCGTTCGCCCTCGCGGCTTGCGCTGGCTCGGAAGCCCCTCCGCCGCCGTGATGCGTCGTGCGCTGCGCTCGCTGAAACCGGCCTTCGCCGCCGCGACAGCTTGCCCGTCGCCTGACCGTCTTCGTTCCATGTACCGCCTGACCTGGCGGTCCGTGATCCACTCACCCGGCATCAGCCTCGCCCCCTGCGATCGCAGGGGGGCGAGGCTGACCCATCCGTCACGGACCGGCCATCTCGGTTGTCGTCAGGCGGCCAACTTAGCTGTCGTCATGCAGGTGACCTGCCGCCGCTGTGGGACGAGCAGCGTGAAGCACTGAGTTGAGTTTGCCCGAGGCACGCTCCGGAAGTCGGACGCGTTTTCGGTGAGGGTTCAGCTGTCGCGTCGGGCACTTGGCCTTGCGACGTCCTCAAGACCACGAATAGCACACCAT
>JALZOC010000839.1 GCA_030857365.1 Acidobacteriota bacterium | reverse complement strand
GGGTGAGCTCGCCAAGCTCGAGCCGCATCTGCGCCGCGAGCAGCTGCTCCCGGAGCGCCGTATCGTCGTTCAGCTCCGTGTCGACCGCCGCCGCGAGCTTGTCGAACACGAACCGGAGGCCGCCGATCAGCATCGAATCGAGGATGAACACGAATCTCAGTGCGCGCGTTCGAGCTTCAGCCTGATGTTCACGAAATTGTAGGGCGGCCAGGGTCCCGTGTACTTGAACGTGAGCTTGTCGTAGCGCTGTCCGATGTCCTTGACGCGGCTGTCGAAGGAGGCCTCGAGATCGCGCCCCACCAGGAAGGCCGCATTCATGATCATCCGGTCGCCAATCGGCTTATTGGAGCGGGAGGCAACGGACACGTCCCGCAAGCCATCGAAAATTTCCGCCACGTACCGCTCCGACCTGGCCTGCAGCGCCGCATCGATCAAGCGGCCGTACTGCATGCGCGCGAAATACGTGGACCCCTTCTGCGACGAGATCTCTCCCTTGAGCCGCCGGATATCCTCGTCCTCCTCCTCGATTTCGCGGATGATCTGGTCCCGGTCCCACAGCACTTTCAGCCCGAACTCGAACTTGTCGTGCATCTTGCTCAGCACGTCCTTGAAGGCCTCGTACGCCGAGCGCAGCAGCTCCATGATGTCGTCGTCGGTCTTGAAGACCGTGCCGAACGACATGGGGATGACCGTGTGCTGCTGCATGACGGTCTCGTTGACCCGCTGATGCGCGAGGACATTGTCCCTGGTCGGGTCCTGCACGACCATCGGTGTATTCGAGACGATTGCGGCGATGCCGCGATAGTGGACGGTGTGGACTTCCGCGGGCTGTGGTCCGATGCCAAGCAGGCCGAAGCTGAGAGAGCGTTCCGACTCGATCACACAGTACACGTACTTGCCGCTCGAGTCCTGGTCGGATCCCGCTGTCGTGAGGCGGTCGGGCTTGCGAGCCTGCGGCGGCATCCGGACGCGCGCCAGCTTGCCGCGCGGACTGGGAGGCGGCGCCGGTGCCTTGCGGGCCCGTGCTCCTTCGGGAGCTGCACTCTTTTTTCCGGCGGAAGTCTTCTCGGTTGAGGGAGCCGGCCTCTTCGGCACGCGACTCCTCGGTGCCGGCCCGGGCGCCGTCCTCTGCGAGGCGGCTGGGCGACCGTTTCCCTTCCTCTGCGTCTTGGCCATGACCTGCTCTATCGACCTGAATGCGGCTGATCTACCGCTTGCGGCCCGCGGGCTTCCCGGGCCGCTTGTCGCCGTTGGCGCGACGCGCCGTCAGCATCCGTTCGATCTCGGCGACGAGTGCGTCCGGGAGGCACGGTTTCGTGACGAAGGCATCGCACCCGGCCTGGCGGGCGCCTTCCGCGTAATGGGCCAGGGCGTGGCCCGTCAGGGCCACGATCGGTATGTGCCTGGTCCGCTCATCAGCCTTCAGGCGCCGCGTCGCCTCCCACCCGTCCATCTTGGGGAGCGCCAAGTCCATCAGAATGATATCCGGCATCAGCTCCAGGGTCTTCTCGATGGCCTGTTCGCCGTCGCTCGCCTCCGCCACCTCGTAGCCGGAGAACTGCAGGTATGCGGCGTACATCTCGCGCGCGTCCTGGTAGTCCTCGACCACAAGGACGAGAGCGCGATGCGGTGCGCTCATCGGCGCCTCGTACGGGCGGGCAGTCGCAGCATGAATGTGGACCCCTTCCCTGGTGTGCTTTCGAGCTCAATCGTGCCGCCGAGCATTTGTGCGAGCCGCCTGCAGATGGACAGACCCAACCCCGTTCCACCATACCCCCGCGTCGGAGAGCTGTCGAGCTGCCGGAAATCCTCGAAGATCTTGCGCTGGTCATTGGGTGCAATACCCAGACCTGTATCGACGACTTCGATGATGAGCTGGCGCGCTTTCGCGTCGTGCACGGCCGCGAGCGTGACCGAGCCGGCGGGAGTGAACTTCAGTGCGTTGCTGAGTAGGTTCAGCACGATCTGCTTCACCTTCTGTCGGTCGCTCGTGAGAGCGGGCAGCGCACGGGGCATCTTTCGGCGTACAGCGAGGTTGGACCTCTTGATGATGGGGTCGAGCTCGGCCATGACCTCGGCGACGAGTTCGGGAATCTGGAACTTCGTGAGGTTGAGCGGCATCCGCCCCGCCTCGATTCTCGTGATGTCCAGGATGTCGTTGATGAGTGC
>JALZOC010000140.1 GCA_030857365.1 Acidobacteriota bacterium | reverse complement strand
CGATGGACCCAGGCCGCCCGGCGCGAGGCCCTGCGCGGGTGACCTTCGAGATCGAGGTCAACGGCCGGGTCCGGCGCGTATCGGTCGAGCGTGCGCGCGCGGGCCGGTATTCGGTTTCACTCGAGGGGACCCTCCACGAAGTCGACGCCTGCCGCGTGGGGGAGTACGGGCTTTCGCTGCTGCTCGATGGCGACGGGGGCGCGAGCCGGGAGGTACATGTCGTGCCCGGGGGCCTCTCCGGGCAGTGGCTCGTCGCGCTCGACGGGCGCTCCGTCGCGGTGGTGGTCAACGGGCGGCGGACGCATCGCGCGACCGACGAGGTCGCGTGCGCGGAAGGCGAGCAGAAGATCGTAGCGCCGATGCCCGGGCGTATCGTAAGGGTCCTGGCCGCGGCGGGCGATCGCGTGGAGGCGCGGCAGGCGGTGATCGTGGTCGAGGCGATGAAGATGGAGAACGAGCTGCGGGCGCCGCGGGCGGGCCGCATCAAGCACGTCGGGGTGACGCCGGGCATGTCCGTCGAGGGCGGCCGTGTGCTCATGGTGATCGAGTAGCCGCGATATGGACCCAGAGCAGCCGCGTGATGTCGCGCCGGAGCCGCCGGAGAAGCGCGCCCCGGCCGCCCGCCCGGCGTGGCGACGCTACGTCGGGGGGCTGCTCGCGGTCGTCGTGGCCGTCCTCGCCGCCATCCTCGTGACCGTCTTCACCGTGGACCTTGGGCCCGCGCTGGTCGCGCGCGCTGAACGGGAGGGGTCCAAGTACCTCGAGCGGCCGATGCGCATCGGGAGGCTGTCGGCCAAGATCACCCCGGGCGTGTTCGTGGTCGAGGATCTGATCATCGAGGGGCTCCAGCCAACCGATCGTCCATTCCTGAAGGCGAAGAAGATCGAAGTCGTCGTCCCCTGGTGGACCGTGTTCACCCGCCGCCTGATCGTCGAGTCCGTCGAGATGACGGACTGGCAGATGGTGGTGGAAGCGTGGCCGCGGAGCGCCGCGCATCCGAACGGCCGGCATAACTTTCCGCGGTTCGTTCGCGCATCCACCACGAAGGGACCGAAGCGCTTCACGACGACGATGCGGTCGATGCTCGCGTCGAGGGGCAGCTTCACGTACGAGGACCACGGGACGCCGTGGAGCACGGAGGCCAGCGGCCTTCGCATCTCGATCAGCCGGGCCGTCGCCGACACGAAGTATCGGGGCAGCGCCTCGTTCGAGGATTCGCTCATTCGCATCCAGTCGTACGAGCCGTTTCGCGCGAACATGGCGTCGCAGTTCACGATTGAAGGATCGGACCTGCAGTTCGGCCGGATCGACATGCTGAGCGACGGCGCGCGCTCCGTCATGACGGGGAGCATCGATCTGGCGCGCTGGCCCGAGCAGACTTACCGGATCCGATCGCAGATCGATTTCCCCACCCAGAAGAACATTTTCTTTCACCGGGAGAAGTTCACCGCCTCTGGAGCGGGGGAGTTCCAGGGCACGTTTCACCTCTTCAAGGGTGGACGCGAGCTGAAGGGCACGTTCAGCAGCCCGATGGCGGGCGTGAACGCCTGGCGGTTTCCCGGCCTGAAGGGGTCGGTGCTGTGGCTCCCGGATCGCCTCGAGGTGACCAACGCGACGAGCGGGCTGTACGGCGGGACGGCGAAGTTCGACTACTTCCTGGCGCCGTTTGGCCGCCCAGGCACTCCCACCCGTGCGAGATGGGACGTGGCGTACGAGGACGTCAGTCTGGCGCTCCTGACGGATTTCCTGGAGACGGACGGGCTCCGGCTCGACGGCCGCGCCAGCGGCGAGAATCGGCTCGAGTGGCACCTGGGCAAGTGGAGCGAAAAGCGAGGGCGCGGATTCGTCACCGTCGCGGCTCCGCCGGGACGAGGCACGATGACGCGGGAGTTCCAGCCCGACGTGCTCGCCGCGGAGGAGGCCCTGGCGCCGGAGTCCGGTCCTTTCAACCCGCGGGCGCCGCTCGGGTACGTTCCCATCGCGGGCCGCGTCGCCTATGCGCTCGACCCCGAGTGGATCACCCTGGATCACAGCTGGGTGGCGACGCCGAAGACGTATGTCGACTTCCACGGCCGCACCGCCTTCGGTGAGCGTTCGCGCATTCCCTTTCACGTGACGAGCCTCGACTGGCTGGAGAGCGATCGGGTGCTCGCCGGGATCATGACCGCCTTCGGCTCCCCGACGGGGGCGGTGGCCGTGGGTGGGTCCGGCCAGTTCGACGGCGTCATGCTGGCCGCGTTCACCAGGCCGCGCATCGAGGGGCGCTTCAGCGGGCGGAACATGCGCGCGTGGGACACGCTCTGGGGCGAAGGAACGGCGGGCGTCGTCATCGAGAACGGCTACGTCGCAGTCAGCGAGAGCACCATTACTCGCGGCAGCTCGAAGATCACGGCGGAGGGCAAGTTCTCGCTCGGCTACCCGCGGCGGGATGGCGGCGAAGAGCTGAACGCCGTCATCCGGATCGTGCGGCGCCCGCTTTCCGACCTTCGCCACGCCTTCGAGCTCGACGACTATCCGCTGGACGGGTTCGTCTCGGGCGAGTACCACCTGTACGGAAAGTACGAGAACCCGTTCGGATTCGGACGTCTCACGATTGAGGAAGGCGCTGCGTACGGAGAGCCGTTCGAGAGTGCGACCGCCGCGCTGCGCTTCGAGGGCACCGGGGTGCGCCTCGATGCGCTGCAGGCCCGCAAGGGGGCCGGAGGGATCACGGGCGCGGCCTGGGTCGGCTGGGACGGCAACTATTCGTTCGACGCCGACGGGAGCAGGATTCCCGTCGAGTCGCTTGCGATGGCGGCCTTTCCGCGGGCGCCCCTGTCGGGCCTGCTGCAGTTCACCGCGTCGGGCAGCGGCACATTCGATGTGCCGCGCTACGACGTGCGGCTGCGTGTCGACGACCTGTTCGCCGCCGACGAGGGCATCGGGCAGGTGACCGGCCGCCTTGCGCTGCGCGGCGAGCTGCTGACGGTGGAGATCGAGGCGGCGTCGCCAAGGCTCGTCGTGTCGGGGTCCGGGCGGATCGCGATGACGGACCAGATGGACGCCGAGATGACGCTCCGGTTCGCCAACACCTCGCTCGATCCGTACCTCCGGCTGCTCGCCCCGCAGATATCGCCGTTCGCGACGGCCGTCGCCGGTGGAACCGTGCGCGTGGTCGGCGAACTGGCGGACGTCGATCACCTGGCGGTCAATACGTGCGTCGAGCAGCTCGAGCTGAAGCTCTTCGACTACCGGCTGACGAACCGGAGCCCGGCCAACGCCGCCCGGGCCGCCCTGCCGGGCGCGAACGCCGGGTGCGTGGAGGCGCCCGATGTCATTCTGCTCGACCTCAATCAACATGTCCTCGAGATCGCGCGGCTCCGGCTGTACGGCGAGGGCACGGAGCTGTCGGTCGGAGGCAGCGTGAATCTGCATGCCTCGACCGT
Source organism: Acidobacteriota bacterium (assembly GCA_030857365.1). Lineage (GTDB taxonomy): Bacteria > Acidobacteriota > Vicinamibacteria > Vicinamibacterales > 2-12-FULL-66-21 > JALZOC01. The sequence goes on along the minus strand of JALZOC010000140.1, from coordinate 3,218 downwards.
CGACGTCCAGGCCTCCGGGGACGCGAACCTCGGCATCCTGCAGGCGTTTTTCCGCGACGTCCGAAGTTCCGGCGGCGCGACGCTCAAGGCCGAGATGAGCGGTCCGCTGGAGACGCCCGTGTTCTCGGGCAGCGCGTCCATCGCGAACGGCCGCATCCGCCAGCTGGCGCTGCCGCATTCCCTCGAGGCGATCAACGGACTGATCGCGTTCGATGCCGGCGGGGTTCGGATCGACGGCGTGCGCGCCCGGCTTGCCGGTGGGGATGTCACGTTCAGCGGGCGCGTCGGCCTGAACGGCTTCACGCCGGGTGAGATGAACCTCACCGCGGCCGGTCAGCAGATGCGCATCCGCTATCCGGAGGGCTTTCAGTCGCTCGTCGACGCGGACCTGTCGTTGACGGGGACCGCCGCGGCGATGCTGCTGCGCGGCACGGTCACGGTGCACGATGCGCTGTATGCGAAGCGCTTCGAGCCGAACGCCGATCTCCTGAGCCTCGCCGGATCCGGGGCTGCAGCGATTGGCGGCGCCGCTGCCGCCGCCACGCTCCCGCTGACCTTCGACGTGCAGATCGACGCTCCCTCGGCGCTGCGCGTCGAGAACAACATCGCGCACCTGGTGGCCAGCGCGGACCTGAAGCTGCAGGGCACGTACGACCATCCAGTGCTGTTCGGAACTGCCCAGATCGAGCGCGGAGACGTGATCTTCGAGGGCAACCGGTACCTCGTCACGCGGGGGAGCATCGGCTTCGCGAACCCCGTGCGCATCGAGCCCTATTTCGACATCGAAGCCGAAACCCGCGTCCGTGTGCCGGGGCAGACTTACCGCGTCACGCTGGGATTCACGGGGACCACCTCGAGGATGTCGCTGAACCTGAACTCGGACCCGCCCCTGTCGAGCGTCGGGATTGCGCTCCTGTTGTTCGACCCGTCGACCAACCTGGACGACGCCGAGCTGCGCGGGTTGAACCCGGCGGCGACCACCCGGTCGCAGGAGGACCTGCTCAAGGCCGCCACCGCGCGACTGCTGACGGGCAGCGTGTCGGCGCCGGTGAACCGGGCCGTCGAACAGACGCTGGGGGTCGACCTGCAGATCACCCCCTCCATCGGCGTGGCCGACGGCGATCCGCTCACACCATCGGCGCGGCTGATCCTCGGCAAGCGGCTCTCCAATCGCGCCTACATCACGTTCGCGCGGCCGCTCGGGTCCGCGGCACGCGATCAGATCCTGGTGCTCGAGTACGACCAGAACGATCGCATCGGCTGGGTCCTCACGTCGACGAGCGATCGCACCTTTTCCATCGACTTCCGCGTGCAGCATCGCCGGTGATGCCTGTGCGGATCCTCTTCCTGATTCTGCTGCTCCCGGCCGCGGCCCTCGCGCAGCCACCGGGAAGGCCCGCGGGCGCTGCCGCCTACATCGGAAAAACGATTGTCGAGATACGTCTCGTCTCCGAAGGACGCCCGGCGGTCGATGCGGCCGCTGCCGACCTGATCGAGACGCGCGCCGGTGAGCCGCTGTCGATGGCGGCCGTGCGCGAGTCGATCACGCATCTCTTCGGGCTCGGACGGTTCCAGGATGTGCGGGTCGACGCGAGTGACGTCCCGGGGGGCGTGCTGCTGCGCTACGACCTCGTCCCCCTGCATACGGTGCAACGCGTCGACTTCCGCCTGGCCACCGGTGCACGGGAACCCGACGGGGGAAAACGCCTCGGCCTCGACGCGGGGCTGTTGAGAAGGACGATGGTGAACCGCTACGGCGCATCGCCGCCGGTCGGCCGCGCCCCCGAGGTGTCGCGAACCCTCGAGCAGCTGTACGCCGAGCACGGGTTCCTCCGCGCCGCCGTCAGCCCCGTCGCGATCGAGGAGCACGATCCGGATCGCACGCTCCTCGCATTCGAAATCGCTCCCGGACCACGCGCCGTGGTCGGGGCCGTCCAGATCGAGGGCACGCCCGCCGAGCGGCGGGAGGAATTCCTCGCGCGAGTGCATGCCGTCCCCTCGGCCCCGTACCGTCCCCTCGACATCTCCGCCGGTCTGTCGAGCTACGTCCGCGGGCTGCACAGGAGCGGCCGCTATGAAGCCTCAGCGTCGTACCGGGCCCGCCCCTCGCCCGACGGCACGGTGGTGGACCTGACCCTGTTCGTCCAGACGGGCCGCAGGGTCACGGTCGCGTACCGCGGCGACCCGATTCCCCGGGATCGGCTTGCGGAGCTCGTGCCCCTCGCCAGGGAGGGTTCGGTTGCCGAGGACCTGATCGAGGACTCGGTGCAGCGGATCAAGCAGTACCTGAACCAGCAGGGCTACTGGAAGGCGGAGGCGACGGTCGATCGCGACGAGGGGGACGGCACGCTTGCGATTGTCTTCACGATCCGCCGGGGCGCTCAGTACCGCGTGGCCCGTGGCGTCGACGTGCACGGCAACCGTTCGGTGCCGATCGAGCAGCTGCGCCCGGCGCTCGTGAAGCTCGGGAACAACGATATTTTCGTGGAGTCGAGTCTTGGCGAAGCCGTGCGCGCCATCGCCGGGCAGTACCAGCGGCTCGGGTACGCACAGGCGAAGATCGGCGCCGCGTCGAACGAGCTCGATCCTCCCGCACCGGGACAGGGGCTGGTGAAGCCCGTCATCACCATCAACGAAGGGCCGCTCACGGTGGTGGGGGACGTCGAGTTCGAGGGAGCTGCGAGCCTTGCCGAGGACCAGCTCCGGCCGCTGCTGACCTCTCTTCCCGGGACTCCGTACTACGAACCGCGCATCGCCGCCGACCGCGACCGGGTCGTCCTGGAGTATCGCAACCGCGGCTTCGACTCGGTCAACGTCGTCGTGGTCCCGACGCTCTCGGCGGACGGCCGGAGGGCGGAATTGACGTTCAGGATCAACGAGGGACAGCAAACCATCATCGACCACATCCTCATCATCGGGAACACCCGGACGGACCAGCGCGTGATCAGGCGGGAGCTGCTGCTCGAGGAAGGGAAGCCTCTCGGTCTCGAGGACGTCGCGGAGAGCCAGCGGCGGCTCGGCGCGCTCGGGCTCTTCCGCCGGTTCCGGATCGAAGAGCTCGCGCACGGGACATCCGCGACGAAAGACGTCCTCATCACCGTCGAAGAAGCGGCCGCGACCACCTTCAGCTATGGCGGGGGTCTCGAGGTGACGAGATTGCTCGTCGAGACCCAGGCCGGGGGGGCCCGCGAGCGGCTGGATTTCGCGCCGCGGGGTTT
>JALZOC010000838.1 GCA_030857365.1 Acidobacteriota bacterium | reverse complement strand
GGAACGACCCGTCCGATGCGCTTGTCGCCCAGATCAAGGAATCGGTGTTCAACGTCGTGCTCGACACCAATGAGTTGGTGACCGCCTGATGCCCCGCTGGAAGCTCGGCGACGCCGAGGTAGAAGCCCTGATCGCATGCGGAGACCTACAGAAGCTCACCGGTGACGCCGCCGACGGCGAGCGCCTGCTGGAGAAAGCGGCCGTCACGTTGGAGACGGCACGCTCTGCGATCGAGCGAGATCCAGACTCCGCGTTCGTGCTCGCCTACGACGCCGCGCGTCAGGCCGTAACCGCTCTGCTTGCCCATCAAAATCTGCGACCGACAACGAAGGGCGGCCACTACGCGGTTGAGCGGGCCGCGCGCGCCCAGTTTGGCTCGGGATTCCGGCAGTTCGGCGCGCTGCGCCGACGTCGGAACGAACTCGAGTATCCCGAGCGGCCAGGCGACGACGCCACGATCGACGAGGCCAACGAAGCGGTCGAGAATGCGCAGGCGATCGTCACAGCGGCCGAGGGGCTGATCGAGCAACTCGGCCTGTTCTGAATCGGTGCCTCGGCTTGGGTTGCCGTCTCATGAAGTGACAACCTTCCACGCCTCTTCGACTCGTAGCAGGAACGCCTCGCCTCGAAGCCGATGGAAGACTCGATGGAGTAGGCGAGCAGAGGGCCGCCCGTGCCCGTTGGTCCCCGAGAAGGCCCAGCCGGTCTAGGACTGAGTAGTACGGCACCGGCAGGCGTTTTCGCTGATCCATGATCTCTTCGGCGCAAAGTGCTTCGACGGCCGCTCTGACGTCCTGACCGGGACGAACTTGCTTGGCCCGTCGTTCCACGTTCCGAATCAGAATCCCTGCGACTCTCTCGTTGAAGCTGACAGCCAAGTCCGCACAGACGGACTCGAAGATACTGCTTGGCTCCGTTGTTGATCGCTCGCGCCACGATTGAGCCAGCGCTCTGTCGCGGCGCACTCGTCCGCTGATGCGGGCGAGTTCCTGAGTGCAAGCTTCAGCAACCCGGCTAGGGCATCCGCAGCTTCTGGCCACGTCGGATGCTTCGCAATCCAGTCGCCGAAGAACTCTCTGGCCTCAACATTGTCCTCATGCTGCTTCGCGGTGCGGAGCAGATAAATGGGGCGGTCGAACTCAGTAATCGCACGGTGCCCCTCAACGCCTCGGAGAAAGGCGACATCGGGCGCGGATGGCCTCCCGGAAGAACACGTAGTACTCGGAAACTACCCGATGAGGGCCCAGCTCTGCAGTGACCATCCGGCGATCGCGCGGCCACGACCCCATCGACAGTAGGACCGGCAGGCCGCAGCAGAGACCGAATGCGCCGGCGACCGCGGCGATGGGCCCGAGGGTCGCGATCCGCTCACGCATCGGACAGCACCGTCCGCAGCTGTTCGAGCGTGGGTGCGCCCGCGTACCCGTCCGGTGTCAGGTACCTGCGACAGGAGAGCCCGACCTCTGAGCCGGGTTCGGCGAAGACGTCCACGCCGTCGACCAGGATGCTCGGTGAGCCGTGGAACCTGGTGCGCTCGGCCTCCGCCGGAGTCTCGACCAGATGGCGGGTCACGCTGATGTCGTCGCGCTCGGCCGCGATCGCGCTCAGTCGTTCGTCCGCGACCTTCCAGTTCGGGCAGTCCTCGAAGTAGAGCAGCGTGATGTCCATCCCCCGGACGCTAAACCTTGATCCCTGGTGCAAGGTCAAGTCGTAGAGTGGGGTCATGCGCATCGGAGAAGCCGCCGAGGCCGCAGGCGTGCCGACGCAGACCATCCGCTTCTACGAGCGCCGGGGTCTGCTTCCCCAGCCGCGGCGCGGCGCCAATGGGTACCGCGAGTACGACGCCTCGATAACCACGCGGCTCGCGTTCATCCGCAGCGGACAGGCGGCCGGACTCACCCTGGTCGAGGTGGCCAGCATCCTCGATCTGCGTCGCGACGGCGCCGTCCCGTGCGCGCACGTTCACTCCCTGCTCCTGACCAAGCTGGATGACATCCGGGCGCGGCAACGTGAGCTCGCCGTACTCGAGGCGGAGCTGGAAGGCCTCATCAGTCGCAGTGACCGACTCGATCCGGCGGACTGCGCCGACGTTCAGATATGTCACATCATCGCGCCGGACGTCTAGCCAGGGGCGCCTTGGCTAGATGGGTCAACGAACCCCTCCACGCGC
>JALZOC010000837.1 GCA_030857365.1 Acidobacteriota bacterium | reverse complement strand
AGCAGGAACGGCGCGGCGACAGAGACCATCACCGTGACGAGCAGCAGGCGAGCGTCGAGCGGCGACTGGAGGGCGGCGACGGGCGACATGAAGACCTGTCGCATCAGCGTGCCTCCGGTGGTCACGACCACGAGCGCCGCAGCGCCGGCCCCGGCGGCGAGCAGCGCGGCGTCGAGCAGCACTTCGCGCAGCAGCCGGGCGCGGGTCGCACCGAGCGCCGCCTTGACGCGGAACTCGCGCTCGCGGCGCAGCCCGCGAACGAGCAGGAGGTTCGCGACGTTCCCGCAGGTGATGAGCAGCACGAGGATCGACATGCCGGTGACGAGCACCTCTACGCGCCCCCCGACGGGTGCTCCCGGGCCCCGGGCCGGCCGCAGGTCTGCGACTGCGACGAGGTTCGACTTCTGCCAGGGCTGCGTGTGGGTCGCGCGGTAGGCTGCCGTCGCCCGTTCGCTCGCGCGATCCCGGCTCGCATGAGGCTGCAGGCGCGCAATCACCTGAAGGAACAGGGCCGACTGCTTCCAATCCGTACCAAAAGCCGCCGTGGCGCGTGAGTCGAGCGGCAGCCAGACGTCCGCCGCTTTGTATCCGATACCCACGAAGCCGCGGGGGGCGACAGCAACGATGCTGTATGTCTCGAGACCGAGCCGAAGCGGCTTGTCGAGCACGTCACCCGAGCCTCCGAACTCCTGCTGCCAGAGCCCGTGGCTGATGACCGCGACGTTCTCCCGGGGCGTGTTCGGTGCGTCGGCCCAGGAGCCGATGGTCGGCCGCACACCAAGCACGTCGAAATATCCAGGGCTGTGAGCGATGGCCTCCACCCGGCGCGCCGTCCGTCCCCGTCCCAGCGAGAGGGGCTCGCTGAAAAAAGCGGCGCTCGCTTCGATTTCATCGTGCAGCCCGCTCAGAGCCTCGAACGTTCCGTAGTCCGTGCGATCCATGAACGACCGACCCTGACCGCCCACGTAGACGCGGGCCACTCTGTCGGGTTCGACGACATGTGCGGGAGCGCGCAGCAGCAACCGGTCGAGCACATCAGCCATGACGACGGCCGAGCCGATCCCAAGGGCGAGCGTGAGCATCGCGCCGAGCGAGAGGAGCGGCGTCGCCTCGAGCCGCCGGAACGCGTGCCGAACGCCTGCAGGGATCAGTCGCATCGCCACCACCTCCGCTCGAGCCGCCTGCCTGAACGGCGGAACTACACTACCGCAGTCGGGAGGCGCGGCGAAAAAGGGCTGGCTGGGCGGGCGCGCGCCAAGCCCATCCACAATTACGGATGGCATTATTGCCCTTGTCGATGTTAAGTTGCCTGTGCTGGGGGCTGACCCCGGCGGTCCCCCAGCAGGACAACTCCCGCGAGCGGCGGCGCGGACATGCATGGCACAACGTGAACGACGCTCCAGGAAGCCCGCACCCCAACCCTCCGAGACTCCCGACGCCGACGCGCTCGTCCAGACGATTGGCGTCTATCACGTGGACCTCCTCGCCGAAGTCGAAGGCCTGCTGCGCAGCGTCACGCGCATGCAGCAGCAGGTCGAACGACTCCGCCCGAGCCTGAGCCCCCCATCCAACCGCTCGCAGCGCCGGGAGGCGCTCAAGCTGCTCGCCGGTAACTTGAACACGTTCACGGCCAAGCTCGAGACGCTCAAGGACACGCTGCCGGAGATCCAGGCCGCGGTCTCTCAGCTCGATGCGCTTACGTCCATGGACGACAACCCGCCGGAGAACAAGGCCTGAACGAAGTGAGCCGTCCGGTGTCGCACCGGGGTCGGGAGACCGGCACATTGCGGATGGCAGCGGGCAGGCCGTCCGGTACAATAGGCGGCGGGACGCATGACCGAATCCAAACTCGAGGAGCACCAGCGACTGCAGCAGCGCACCGACGAGCTGACGGGGGAGCACGACGCGCTCGGACTCGATCGGAAGCGGTTCAGCAAGGCCGAACACGAGGATCATTCCGCCGACCTGCTGAAGCACAAGGCCGATCTCGATCGGCATCGCAAGAGGCGCCCGGATACGACGACATAGCCGCCGGGACACGGGATTGCCGATCGCCGGCCCGATCGCCAGTCGGCAAAACCTGGCGCGATCCCCGATCTCAGGTGACCAGCAGCACCACTCCCGCGACGCAGAGCACCACCCCTGCCAGCTTTCCGGCCGACACCGCGGCC
>JALZOC010000836.1 GCA_030857365.1 Acidobacteriota bacterium | reverse complement strand
ACCAGTGGGGCGTGGAGCTGGGCAAGGCGCTGGCCGCGCGCACCGGCGCCGAGATCGCCAGCCGCGACGAACCCGCACTCGACCACGACAGCTCGACGAACACCCTGATCCGCCGTTACCGCCGGCTGCGACGGTGACCCCTCCTCGCCTCAGTCGTCCCCGGGTCAGATCACCGGCGCGCGTCCGATGGGCGAGAGGGCTGTCGTTCGACATCGATGGGCCTCGGTTCTGCTGAGCGTCAAGTCCCGCCGCCGCTGCCGGCATTACCTGGCCGCGCGTCGAGGGCGTTCGGCTGTCATTCGTGTAATGGAACGAATCGCCGGGAGACTGATCCCTGTCAGTCGAAGCGTCGAACAACGGAGGTTGGGGAATGACCACGCCGGAGCACGAGCGCCTGGCGAGCGACCGGTCGGGTCAGCAGCGATGGCGGAGGTTCGGGGCCTACCTCAGTGAACGGCAGTGGGGAACCGTGCGGGAAGACTACAGCGCCGACGGCGACGCGTGGAGGAGCTTCCCCCACGAAATGGCGCGGAGCCGCGCCTACCGCTGGGGCGAGGACGGCCTCGCGGGCTTCAGCGACGATCGCCAGCGGCTCTGCCTGGGGCTGGCGCTTTGGAACACGCGCGATCCGATCCTGAAAGAGCGTCTCTTCGGCCTCACGGGTCAGGAAGGCAACCACGGCGAGGACGTCAAGGAACTCTACTACTACCTCGACGCCCTGCCGACCCACGCCTATCTGCGGATGCTCTACAAGTATCCGCACGCCGCGTTTCCCTACGAGACCCTCGTGTCGGGCAGCCGCGCGCGCGACCGTCACGCGCCGGAGCTCGAGCTGATTGACACCGGCGTCTTCGACGGGGATCGCTACTTCGACGTCTTCGTCGAGTACGCGAAGCAGGAGCCGGAGGACATCCTCATGCGGGTGCGCGTGTGCAATCGCGGCCCCGAGCCGGCGCCGATCGTCGTGATGCCGCAGGCCTGGTTCCGCAACACCTGGTCGTGGGGGCGGTGGCCGGATCGTCCGGTGCTTCGGGCCGGGGCCGGCGGGCGCGTCGATCTCTCGCACCCGACGCTCGGCGCCTTCGTCCTGCACTGCGACGGGCCCGACCGACTGGCGGTCTGCGACAACGAGACCAACGCCGCCCGGCTGTTCGGCGTGCAGGGCGCCGGGGGCTTCTTCAAGGACGGCCTCGACCGCTTTGTCGTCCACGGCGACGAGCGCGCGATCAACCCGTCGGGAGAAGGCACCAAGGTCGGGGCCATCTGGCGCCGTGTCGTCGGGGCCGGGGAAGAGGCCGTCTGTCGCCTGCGTCTCGCACGGCGCGAGATCGCCGATCCGTTCGGCGGGTTCGACTCGATGATGGCGCAACGGCACGCCGACGCGGACGTGTTCTACGGCACGGTTCACCCGCCGCACCTGACGCCCGACCAACGGCACGTGCAGCGCGCGGCGCTGGCCGGGATGATCTGGAGCCAGCAGTTCTACTATTTCGACGTGCCGCAGTGGCTCGACGGCGATCCGTCACAGCCGGCGCCGCCGCCGGCGCGGCGGGACGGCCGCAACCGCGAGTGGCTGCACCTGAACAACGCCGACGTGATCTCAATGCCCGACACGTGGGAGTATCCGTGGTACGCGGCCTGGGACCTCGCGTTCCACTGCCTGCCGCTGGCGCTCGTGGATCCTGAGTTCGCCAAGCGGCAGCTCCTGCTGTTGACCCGCGAATGGTACATGCACCCCAACGGGCAGTTGCCCGCGTACGAGTGGAACTTCAGTGATGTCAACCCGCCGGTGCATGCGTGGGCGGCCTGGCGCGTCTTCGAGATCGACCGCGCGCGCCGCGGCGATGATGGAGATCTCGATTTCCTCGAACGGGTGCTCCACAAGCTGCTGCTGAATTTCACGTGGTGGGTGAACCGCAAGGACGCGCACGGCCTCAACCTGTTCCAGGGGGGCTTCCTCGGCCTCGACAACATCGGGGTGTTCAACCGCAGCGAGCCCCTGCCGGTCGACGGCCACCTCGAGCAGGCGGATGGCACCGCCTGGATGGCGATGTACTCCCTGAACCTGTTGCGCATGTCGATCGAGCTGGCGCGGCATCGGCCGGCGTACGAAGACGTCGCCAGCAAGTTCTTCGAACACTTCCTCCATATCGCCGGCGCGATGCGCAACAT
>JALZOC010000835.1 GCA_030857365.1 Acidobacteriota bacterium | reverse complement strand
TCTGCGTCTGCAGCGCGCGTGAGACGTCGGTGACCGTCAGGTTGTAGGCCCGCAGCCGCGCGGCATCGAGCACGATGTTCACCTGGCGGAACCGCCCGCCGGACACGACCACCTGGCCGACGCCGTTCACGCTCTCCAGCTGGCGCCGGAGTGTCTTGTCGGCGTACTCCGTGATGTCGCGAACCGGCTTCTTCGCCGAGACCGCCAGCGTGAGCACGGGAGCCGCGTCGGGATCGAACTTCTCGACCGTCGGCTGCTCGATCGTCCGGGGCAGGAGCGGGAGCACGCGGTTCACGCGATCGCGCACCTCCTGCGCCGCGATGTCGGCATCCTTCTCGAGCAGGAACGACACGATGACCTGCGAGACCCCCTCGGAGGAATTCGACCTCAGCTCGTCGATCGCGCTGATCGTGTTGACGGCTTCCTCGATCTTGTCCGTGATCTCGGTTTCAACCTCCTCCGGCGCCGCACCGGGGAGGCGCGTCGTGACGACGACCGTCGGGAAGTCCACCTTCGGAAACCGGTCCACGCCGAGCTGTGTGAACGCAAAGGCGCCGATGACCGTCAGCGACAGGATGAGCACGCTGGCAAAGACGGGGCGCTTGACGGAAATCGCGGCGAGCCACTGCATGGAGTCTCTCCGAAAGTCTGAAGTCTGAAGTCTGGAGTCTGAAGGCTGAAGTTCGAACGTCAGTTCACCCGCACGGGGGTGCCGTCGGTGAGCCTGCCTTTCGGTTCAGCGGCCACGATCTCACCCTTCACCACGCCGCTCGTGATCTCCACCTGCCTGCCAACGGTCTCCCCGGTGGTGATGATCCGTTCTTCCACTTTTTCCTCCTTGACCACGTAGACCCGGCTGGTCCCGGCAACGGTCTCGATGGCAGTTGCGGGAATGAGGAGCGCGGGCGGGCCCTGGGGCTGCTGGATGAGCGCGGTCGCGAACAGGCCGGGCTTGAGGCGTGCATCGGAGTTCCTGGCGATCGCCTCGACGGTGAGCGCACGCTGGTCGGCGCGCAGCGACGGAGACACGTACCTGACGGTCGCAAGGAATGCTTCGCCAGGGTAGGCGTCGACGGCGACCCGGACGGGCTGCCCGACCCGCACCAGCGAAACCGACTGCTCCGGGACCGTGAGCTCGATGCGCATCGGATCGATGCGCACCACCGTCGCGACGCGCGCCCCGCGCGTCACGTAATCGCCGATGCTGACGAGGCGTTCCGCAATCTGCCCGGAGAAAGGGGCGCGGATCGACGTGTCGGCGGCCGCTTTCCGCGCGAGCACGATGCGCGCGCGCGCGGCTTCGAGCGAGCGGTAGGACTGCTGCGCGACGTTCTGCGCCATCTGGTACTGCTGGCGCGCCGCCTCGACCTCGGTCCGGCGCTGGTCGTACTCGCTCTTCGAGACGACCTGCTGTTCGAGCAGCGAACCGATACGCGCGAACTCGGCTTCCGCCAGGTCGAGCGCCGCCCGCGCGGTCATGGCGTCGGGCACGCGCGCGGGATCGAAAGGCTGTCCCTTGGACAACCCGAGCCTGGCCTCGATCTGAGCGGCGTTGGCCTCCGCCTCCAGCAGCAGCGCGGACGTTTCGGCGGGGGACACGCGGACGAGCACCGCTCCCTGCGCCACACGCGATCCGCGCTCGACCGGCGTCTCGATGACCCGGCCCGCAGATTCGGCGCTGACCTCGGCCTGCTCGTCGGCCAGGAGCGATCCGGTGACCCGCAGATAGCGATCGATCGAACGGCTCTCGACCGTCGCCGTGGCGACGGCGATCCGCTCCGGCTTCGGCGCGGCGTTCACCGTGCTCGACTCCGAACCGCACGCAGCCGCCGACAGCGCTGTGGCGGCGACACCTGCAAGAACGTAAAATCGGTGCGCGCTCATGACTCCAAACCTCAGTCGCATTTCTGCGGGTGAAAAGAATGCGTGATGCCGGTGCGGAGCCCCGTCAGCGCCGCTTCGAGCGTGTCCCGCGCCAGCGCGTCGGCATCCTCGCCGGGTGCGAGCCGCTCACAGAGCCGCATGACAGCCACGCCGTGCACGGCCGCCATGAGGATGCGAAACACGGCGTCCCCCTGCGTCCCGGGCGGGAAGTCTCCCGCCTCGATCACGGTCTGAATCCCCGCGGCCATCGTCTGGCGCATGTCGCGGACGAAGCCGAATCGGGCCCAG
>JALZOC010000834.1 GCA_030857365.1 Acidobacteriota bacterium | reverse complement strand
GTCTCAATCAGGTACTTTTGCGGCATCGATTCGCTTTCGCTTTCGGTTTGTATTCGCTTTCGCTTTCGCCCGTCGCCGTCCGGTTTCACGGCTGTGGCGCGGCGCGTGCCTGTGCGGCGTCGAGCATCTCGCGGGCGCTGGCGCGGATCGCGGGGCTGATCGTCGCCCCCCCGATCATGCGCGCAATCTCCGTTTCCCGATCGGCTCCGCCGATTCGCGCGACGTCGGTGACCGTGCGGCCGGCGCGCACGGCCTTGGAGATGCGGTAGTGGGTGCTGCCGCAGGCGGCAATCTGCGGCAGGTGTGTGATGCACAACACCTGGAACCTCCCCGCGAGCCGCTGGAGCCTGGCGCCGACCACGTCCGCCACGGCGCCGCCGATGCCGGCGTCCACTTCGTCGAAGATGAGCGTCTTGCCCGGGGCGTCGGTCGAGGCCAGCGTCTTCAGCGCCAGCATGATCCTGGAGAGCTCCCCGCCGGACGCGATGCGCGCGAGCGGTTTGAGGTCTTCTCCTGGATTGGCGGAGATGTAGAACTCGGCGTCTTCGGCCCCGCGGTGGGTCCAGTGTGCCTCCCCGTCCGCCGCCGTGAAGCGCACATCGCAACGCGTGCGGCTCATCGCGAGATCGGCGAGCGACTTCTCGATCGCGCGGCAGAACGGCGCGGCCGCGGAGCGGCGCCGTTCGGTCAGCCGGGCAGCAGCCTCCGCGTACGTGTCGCCCGCCGCCCGAAGCGCCGCTTCCGCGTCCGCCGCCCGTTCAGTGGCGTGCTCGATCTCGTGCAGCTCCAGTCGCAGCTGCTCGCGCCTGGCGATGACCGCATCGAGCGGGGGGCCGTGCTTGCGTTTCAGCCGTTCGAGAAGCGCGAGGCGATCTTCGACCTGCTGCAGCTTCGCGGGGGACGCGTCGATGGTGGCTGCATAGTCGCGAAGGAAGTAGGCGAGATCCTCGAGCTGGGACTTGATGGGCGTCCGCCCATCCACGTAGGGGCCGAACCTGGCGTCGAGGGCTGCCAGGTCTGCCACCTTCTTCCACACGCCGCCGAGTGCCGGCAGCACGGCGTGATCCCCCTCGTAGAGCGCGTCGTAGGCCTCCCGACAGAGCCGCTCGAGCCTGTCGGCGTTGCCCAGCACGCGCCGGGCCGCCTCGAGCTCTTCATCTTCGGCGGGCCGGGGATCCACGCGATCGATTTCTCCAAGCTGGAAGGCCAGGAACTCGGCGCGCGCGGTCTTTTCCCGCTCGCCGCTGTGAAGGCGATCGCGATCCGACCGGACCCGCTGCCAGGCCTCGAAGGCGGCGGCGACCCGCTGCCGCTCCCGGGCGGCCCCGGCGAATTCGTCGAGGAGGTCGAGATGAGAGGATGGGTCGAGAAGGACCTGGTGCTCGTGCTGCCCGTGGAGGTCGACGAGCCCTCCACAGAGCTCCCGGAGCGCCGTGCTGGTGGTGAGGACGCCGTCGACGACGGCCCGGCTCCGGCCCAGCGCCGAGATCTCGCGCCGGACGATGGTTTCCGTGCCGTCCGGAGATTCGAAGATGGCTTCTATCGCGGCTGTGTCTTCCCCTGTGCGGATCAAGTCCGCCGAGGCCCGCCCGCCGACCAGCAGCCCGACTGCGCCGACCAGGATCGACTTGCCGGCCCCGGTCTCCCCCGTGAGCACGCTCAGTCCGGGGTCGAACTCGAGCTCGAGGCGGTCGATGACGGCAAGATGGCGAATCGAGAGGAATCGCAGCACGGCAATATGGTGATCGGTTGAGTCAGGCGGGGCCCTGCGCGGGAGGCGTCGAGCACCGTGCGAGAGCCCCAAGTGCCATCATATCAGATGTTTGACAGCTGGAAAGGTGCGTGCTATTCTGGCCGGAACCGCGCTGTCCCGAGCGGCGCCCATTCGACGTTGCGGAGGACCGTTTGCACACGCTTGGATACTCCGCCCTGGCGCTGTACGCACAGGGCGCGGAGCCGGCGGCCGGGGCCGGCGAAGCGAACACCGACATTGTAAATCTGATCGTCCACGGCGGGATCGTCTCCCAGATCGTCCTGCTCATCCTGCTCATCTTTTCGGCCGTGTCGTGGGGCATCATTCTGGCGAAGTTCTGGCAGTTCAGGACGTCGGCGCGGCAATCCTCGACCTTCATCGAGATTTTTCGCAAGAGCAGCAAGTTTTCCGAAGTGCAGGC
>JALZOC010000833.1:901-2175 GCA_030857365.1 Acidobacteriota bacterium | reverse complement strand
ATCCGAGGCCCACCCGCGACCACCACGATGAAGATCCCCTGCAGGCGCCCGCGCACGGCGTCGGAGGCGGCCGACTGCAGCATGCTCATCCGGAACGCCGCGGACGCCATGTCGGCCGCGCCCCCGACGACCAGCATCACGATGGCGGTCGCCAGCATCGCGTTCTGCCACCTGTCAGCGAGCCCGACGGCCAGGCCGAAACCAGCCATCGCCGCCCCCCAGACCAGGATGCAGACGATCACCGCCCGGCCCTGCGCCGCGACGCGAGAGACCCAACCCGAGAAGACGCCGCCGACCACCGCCCCGGCCGGGATCGCAGCGAACAGCAGCGCGAACGCCAGGCCGCCTCCCTCCGGGCCGCGGAAGCTCTCGGCCGCGATCTCCGGGAAGAGCGCGCGCGGCATTCCGAAAACCATCGCGATGATGTCGACGAGGAACGACATCAGCAGCACCGGCTGTCCGCGGAGGTAGCCCAGTCCCTCGATCACCGACCGCATCCCTGGCGTGCCCGCCGGCGCCCCGACCACGGGCAGCTTCGGCAGACGCACCACCGCCGACAGGGTTGCGAAGAGCGTGATCGTGTCGATCAGGTAGAGCCACTCGAAGCCGAGCACCGGGATCAGCACGCCCGCGGCCAGCGGCCCGGCGATCGCGCCGGCCTGGAAGACCGTCATGTTCAGCGAGTTGGCCGCAGGCAGCAGCTCGAGCGAGAGCAGCTTCGGCAGCACCGCGCTGCGCGTCGGCTGGTTGACCGCGAAGAACGCCTGCTGAACCGAGAACAGGCAGAGGAGGAACCACACGTTGCCGAAGCCGGCCGCGGCCTGCAGGTAGAACACCGCACTCGTCGCGATCAGCCCGACCGTGGTGAAGATCAGCAACGTACGCCGATCCATGACGTCCGCGAGCGCCCCGCCCCAGAGCCCGAAGACGACCAGGGGCACGAGCCCGAACACTCCCGTGAGGCCGACGTACGCCGAGGAGCCGGTCTCGAGATAGATCTGAGCAGGCACGGCGACCACCGTGAGCTGGGCGCCGACGACGGTGACGATGTTGGCCCGCCACAGTCGCCGGAAGTGTTCGTTGCGCAGCGGACGGGTGTCGGCCACCAGCCCCCGGATGTGCACGTCTGCCCTACTCGTCGCCGCGCGTAACGCCGGCATGGTGCCGCTGCGCGAGCCCGGCATCGTCCGGCGGGTTCATCTCCACCCACAGCCGCGCGCCGGTGCGACCGCGGGCCGCCTGCCCCCGAACTCGGACTCGAACTCGACGAGATT
>JALZOC010000833.1:0-891 GCA_030857365.1 Acidobacteriota bacterium | reverse complement strand
TACGCTAGGACCGATGATTCTGCGCGGGCGGGCGGGTCTGAAAAGTATGACGATGACGAGCAACTGCTTCGGCACCCGCAGTGCGGTACGCGGCACCGTCGATGGAGTGCCGTTCGAGGGCGCATTCACGGCTCAACGGGCGCGCCTCCCCATTCCATGGCCGGCTGCGTGCCGCCCTGCGGGAGCCTCGATGCGGCTGACGACGGACAAGCTGGAGGGCGACCGGGTGACGGTCCGACTCGAGGAGAGGATGAGCTGATGGCAGACGAGAAGGTCTCGGGCCCAGCGTCGTACTTCCCGTCGATCGAGGCGAAGTACGGCAGGACGATCCCGGAGTGGAAGCAGGTCATCCGCGAGTCGCCCGGGTACGGCCCCCACGCGAAGCACATGGAGCTGGTGGGCATGCTGAAGGAGAAGTTCGGCATGGGACACGGCCACGCCAACGCGCTCGTCGCGCACACGCTCGGCGAGGACAGGGAGCAGTAGGACCGTGCCCCTCCGCGCCCACCACCTCGTGATCGACACCCATCACGCGCTGGCCGGCTGACGCATATCAGCGCGCGAGGACCATCCCCCTCCACGTCAGAGCCGTCTAACGAACACGCGTTTGCAATTGCCGCGGCCGCAGTCCGTGCGGTGTCCTGTCCTCCGGACAGGAGGACGTGCGGGTGACCCTCAGCGGGATGCTTGCGGTGCGAGGCGCGCGCGGCGCCACCCTGCGCGAGGATGCGCGCTGATGATCGAGGCCGGACGGCTCGATCCGGTGGGCGGCTTGTGGCCCGAGGTTGACTGAGCCTCGATCCACCGATCGGCTGTGAGGGAGTCGGCCGGCGGTGCTGAGGGCGCCTGTGCAGATTCTGGGCGGGGCTGAACGCCGGCCTTGCTGCCGGG
>JALZOC010000139.1 GCA_030857365.1 Acidobacteriota bacterium | reverse complement strand
GTCCAGGGCATGGGCCTGCGCCGGATCGGCCACTCGGTGGAGCTCGTCGACACGCCTGAGACGCGGGGCATGATTCTCAAGGTCCGTCACCTCGTGACGGTCCAGGAGTAGGTTCAAGACATGGATCTTTCAGATCTCAAGCCCCCCAAGGGGGCGAAGCACTCGAAAAAGCGCGTCGGCCGCGGCCAGGGCTCCGGCACGGGCGTGCAGGCAGGCCGGGGGCACAAGGGGGCCAAGTCCCGCTCGGGGTTCACGCACAAGCGCGGGTTCGAGGGCGGCCAGATGCCGCTGCACCGCCGGCTGCCGAAGCGCGGCTTCAACAACATCTTCCGGCAGGAGTACGAGGTCGTGAATCTCGACACGCTCGAGGAGCGGTTCGAGGCTGGTGCCGACGTGACTGTCGACCTGCTCCGCGAGCGCGGGCTCGTCGGACGTGCGGGGCGCATCAAGGTGCTCGGACGCGGCGAGATCTCAAAGGCGCTGACGGTTCACGCGCACAAGTTCAGCGGCACGGCGGCCGACAAGATCGCCGCGGCCGGCGGCAGGGCAGAGGTGCTGGCGTAAGACGGCGCGAGCCGATCTGATAAGGGTGTCATGCTCGAAAGCCTCAAGAACGTCTTTGCGGTCGCGGACCTCCGGAAGCGTGTGCTGTTCACGCTCGGGCTGCTCGCCGTGTACCGAGTCGGCGGCCACATCCCGACGCCCGGAATCAACCCCGAGGCGCTCGCGGTCCTGGTCGACCAGGCGAAGAACACGATGTTCGGCCTCTACGACATGTTCTCGGGCCAGAATCTCTCGCAGATGACGATCTTCGCGCTCGGCATCATGCCGTATATCAGCGCGTCGATCATCCTGCAGCTGCTGACGGTCGTCTGGCCGTACCTGGAGCGGATCTCCAAGGAAGGGGAGCTCGGCCGACGGAAGATCACGCAGTACACCCGCTACGGCACGATTGTGCTGAGCGTGGTCCAGGCGCTCGGAATCGCCTACTTCCTCGAGCGGAACACCGGCATCGCGGGCGGACTCCCGCTGGTGTACGAGCCCGGCTGGGGATTCCGCCTGCTGACGGTCCTGACACTGACGACGGGCTCGATCTTCGTGATGTGGCTCGGCGAGCAGATCACCGAGCGCGGCATCGGCAACGGCATGTCGCTCATCATCTTCGCTGGCATCGTCGTCGGGCTGCCGTCGGCCGTCTTCACGACCCTCGAGCAGCTGAAGACGGGGCAGATGGGGCTCATCCGCCTCGTCGCGCTCGTGATCCTCATGCTCGCGGTGATCGCCGCGATCGTGTTCGTGGAACGCGGTCATCGCCGCGTCACGGTGCAGTATGCCAAGCGGGTTGTCGGCCGGCGGATGTACGGCGGGTCGAGCACGCACATTCCGTTGAAGGTGAATACGGGCGGCGTCATCCCCGTGATCTTCGCGTCGTCGATTCTCGCGTTTCCGGCGACGTTCGCGCCGGTGATCGCCGAGGGTAGCCGCTTCAGCTGGCTGCGGGCCCCGCTGGAACAGATCGCGCCGGGCATGCCGCTGCACGACCTGCTCTACGTCGTGGGGATCATTTTCTTTTGTTACTTCTACACCGCGATCATCTTCAATCCGGACGATGTGGCGGAGAACATGCGGAAGTACGGGGGCTTCATTCCCGGCATCCGGCCCGGCAAGCGCACGGCCGAGTACATCGATACCATCCTGACCCGCATCACGCTGGTCGGCGCCATTTACCTGGCCATGGTTGCGATTCTGCCGACGTTTCTGATCAGCGGGTTCAAGGTGGCCCCGATCCCGTTCATCGGCGAGCGACTCGATGGTGCGCTTCCGAGTTTCATCACGGAGGGCATGGGCGTGAGTTTCTTCTTCGGCGGCACGTCGCTGCTCATCATCGTCGGCGTCGCGATGGATACCGTGCAGCAGATCGAGTCGCAGCTCATCATGCGCCACTACGACGGGTTCATGAAGAAGACACGCATCCGCGGGCGGCGGGGCCAGTAAGTGGGGGTGTCGCGCCGCGCCTGCCCCCTGAATGTCGTGATGCTCGGCCCGCCGGGAGCGGGCAAGGGTACGCAGGCGGAGCGGCTGTCGCGCACGCGGACGCTGCCGAAGATCTCGACGGGCGACATCCTCCGCGAGGCGGGGCAGGCGGGAACGCCGGTCGGTCTTGCGGCGAAGGTGACGATGGAGGCAGGCAACCTCGTCGGCGACGACATCATGATTGCGATCGTGCAGAATCGCCTCGATCGCGACGATGCGCGCGTCGGGTTCGTCCTCGACGGCTTTCCCCGGACGGTCGTGCAGGCGACGGCGCTCGATCGCATGGTGGAGGGCCGCGGGCCCCTCGTGGTGCTCGACATCGTGGTGCCGGAGGACGTGCTGGTGCGCCGGCTCGCCACGCGCCGCATCTGCAGCGAGTGCGGGGCGAACGCGGCGCCCGAGTGGACGACGGCATGCGGGAAGTGCGGGGGCTCGCTCGTGACCCGAGTGGACGACGGGATCGAGATCGTCAGGGAGCGGCTGAAGATCTATCTGCGACAGACGAGGCCGCTCGTCGAGTACTACACGGGCCAGACCTCGTTCACCGCGATCGACGGGAACCAGCCGCCCGACGTGGTGACAGGGGCCATCGATGCGGCGCTGGACCGGGCGCTCGCGGCGCACACGCCGGGAGCGATGCGGTGATCGTCTGCAAGTCGCCGGCGGAGATCGGCCGGATGCGCGCTGCGAACGCGCTCGTCGCCGACGTGCTTGCCGAGCTCGCCACGATGGTGGCGCCCGGCGTGACGACGCTCGACCTGGACGGCGAGGCCGAACGGCTGGTCCGCGCCGCCGGCGCAGAGCCGGCGTTCAAGGGGTATCGCGGGTACCCGTGCACGCTGTGCGCATCGGTCAACGAGCAGGTCGTCCACGGGATCCCGTCGCCCCGCGCGCTGGTCGAAGGAGACATCATCTCCCTGGACATGGGCGTGAAGCTGAACGGGTTCTATGGCGACTCGGCGATCACCGTGCCGGTCGGCCGTGTGTCGGACGAGGCGGCGACGCTGCTACGGGTGACGCAGGAGTCGCTGGAGAAGGGGATTGCGGAGGTCCGGCTCGGCGGCCGCATTTCGGACATCGGCCATGCGATCCAGCAGCACGTGGAGGCGCACGGGCTGTCGGTCGTGCGCGAGTTCGTCGGGCACGGGATCGGATCGGCGCTGCACGAAGAGCCGCAGATTGCGAACTACGGCGAGCCGGGCCGTGGACCGCGGCTGGCCGAAGGCATGACGCTCGCGATCGAACCGATGGTCAACGCCGGGCGGCCGGCCGTCAAGGTGCTGGCGGACGGGTGGACCGCGGTGACGAAGGACGGCAGCCTGTCGGCGCATTTCGAGCACACGGTGGCGGTGACCAGGAGCGGCCCGCTCGTGTTGACGAGGCACAGCGTGTCGACCCCGGCGGGGTAGGACGTGACGGACACCGGCCAGGGCGGCGCGACGACCGTCGAAGGCACGGTGCTCGAGGCGCTCCCGCACGGGTTGTATCGCGTGGGCATCGAGCACCAGCGGCAGGTCGTGGCCCACACGCCGGGAGGGGCCGGACGGAATTTCATCCGGGTGCTCATCGGCGACCGCGTGCGGATGGAGCTCTCGCCGCGGGATCTGACGCGCGGCCGGATTGTCGCTGTCGTCAGGTCGCGATGAGCGACGGGGAAGAGGAAATCATGAAGGTCCGAGCGTCGGTGAAGAAGATTTGTGACAAGTGCAAGATCGTCCGCCGCCAGGGGGTGGTGCGGGTGATCTGCGCGAACCAGAAGCACAAGCAGAGACAGGGATAGCTTCCAGCTTCCAGCTGGCAGCTGGCAGCTGGCAGCTATAAGGATCAAAGAAATGGCACGTATCGCTGGCGTCGATCTCCCGCGGACCAAGCGCATCGAGATCGGGCTCACTTACATCTACGGCATCGGGCGGAAGCGCTCGGTCGACATCCTGACCGCGGCCGGCGTGGGTCCGGACATCCGCATCAAGGATCTCTCCGAGGAGGACGTCCGCAAGATCAGCCGGGTGATCGAGGAGCAGGGGCGCGTCGAAGGGGATCTGCGGAAGGAGATCTCCATGAACATCAAGCGGCTCATGGAGATCGGCAGCTACCGCGGGCTGCGGCACCGGCGCAACCTGCCGGTGCGTGGGCAGCGGACGAAGACGAACGCGCGCACGCGGAAGGGCCCGCGCAAGGGCGCCGTGGCGAAGAAGAAGACTGTTTAGTCCCAGCTTCCAGCTTCCAGCTCCCAGCTTCCGGCTGAGTGCCGGATTCTGGAGGCAGGCAGCACGGTCGCTCTGGAGCGTTACGGCTGGTAGCTGGACACTGGAAACTGGAAGCTGATTTTTATGGCCAAAATCGAAACCATCGACGCGTCGGCGCCTCCCGAAGGCGGCAAGAAGACCGCGGGACGGCCTGTCAAGAAGAAGGCCTTCAAGAAGCGCGGGGAAAAGCGGATCGTGCACCACGGCTTTGCGCACATCCAGGCCTCCTTCAACAACACCATCATCACGATTACGGATCCCGAAGGGGCCGTCGTCGCCTGGTCGAGTGCGGGGGGGATCGGCTTCAAGGGATCGCGCAAGGGGACGCCGTTTGCGGCGACGCAGGCCGCCATTGCGGCCGGCAATGCGGCAAAAGCGTTCGGGATGCGCAGTGTGGAAGTGCGTGTCAAGGGGCCAGGCGCCGGGCGCGAGTCGGCCATCCGCGCCCTGCAGACCATCGGCATCGACGTGAAATCGATCCGAGACGTGACGCCGATTCCGCACAACGGGTGCCGCCCCGCGAAGCGGAGACGAGTGTAAGAAAGCGACCAGCTTCCAGCTGCCGGCTCCCAGCTCGTCGCTGGGGAGCGGCGGGACGGCATGGAAGGCTGGCACGTGAAGGCTGAAGCGGGCGGCTGAGCGCCCGCAGGAAGCTGGACGCTGGAAACTGGAAGCGACAAGGATCAAGAAGCATGGCACGTTATATCGGTCCCGTCTGCCGGCTCTGCCGGCGCGAAGGCATGAAGCTCTTTCTGAAGGGGGAGCGCTGCTACACGGAGAAGTGCGCGATCGAAAAACGCAACCTCCCGCCAGGGCAGCACGGCAAGCTCCGCAAGGCGAAGCTCGTGGGCTACGGCCTGCAGCTGCGCGAGAAGCAGAAGGTCAAGCGCATCTACGGCGTGCTGGAGAATCAGTTCCGGCGCTACTTCGAGATGGCAGACCGCACGCGCGGCATCACCGGCGAGACCCTGCTGCAGCTGCTCGAGCGCCGCTTCGACAACGTGATCTACCGGCTCGGGCTGGCGACCTCGCGGGCGCAGGCGCGCCAGCTCGTGCGCCATGGGCACTTCCAGGTAAACGGCCGCAAGGTCGACGTGCCGTCCTATTCGCTCAAGGCGGGCGACGTGGTGTCGGTTCGCGGCTCGAGCGCCCAGAACACCGCCATCGTGCACGCGATGGAAGAGGTGAAGGGACGCGGCATCCCCGAATGGCTGCTGTTCGATGCCGGCCAGTTGAGCGGTCGGGTGGCGTCGCTGCCGACGCGCGAACAGATCAACCTGCCGGTGCAGGAACAGCTCATCGTGGAGCTGTACAGCAAGTAGTCGTCAGCGCTCAGCCTTCAGCTCGCAGCCGACATCAGATGGGCTGATGTCTGACAGCTGACCGACTGACAGCTTCGGCGCAGTCCCCCGCCCGCAGCCCTTCCAGACCTGCGGTGGGAGGCGGGGGACGTAACAGCAGGTCTGGCGTGGCTTCCACGGTTCGGGAGCCCGATTGAAAGGATAGAGAGATGCTCTGGAAAGGTTTTCAGCGGCCCAAGCGGCTGGAGTTCGAGCGCGAGACGCTCACGGACAGGTTCGGCCGGTTCTACGCGCAGCCGTTCGAGCGCGGATTCGGGACGACCATCGGCAACGCGCTGCGGCGCGTGCTGCTGTCGTCGATCGAAGGGGCGGCGGTCACGGCCGTCAAAATCGACGGCGTCCTGCATGAATTCTCGCCGATTCCTGGCGTCACCGAGGACGCGACCGACATCATCCTGAATCTCAAGCAGGTTCCCCTCAAGATGCACGTCGACGCGACCAAGACGCTGTACCTGCGCATCGATCGCCCCGGCGTCGTCAAGGCGAGCGACATCGAGACCGACGGCGACGTCGAGATCCTCGAGCCGGATGCGCATATCGCCACGGTCTCGGACGGCGGCAAGCTCCACATGGAGATGCGCGTGAAGCGCGGCCGCGGGTATGTCTCGGCCGACAAGAATTTCGACGAGGATCTGGGCATCGGCTGGATTCCGATCGACTCGGTGCACTCCCCGGTCAAGAAGGTCAACTACCTTGTCGAGGCGGCGCGCCTCGGCCAGACGACCGACTACGACAAGCTCACCGTCGACGTGTGGACGAACGGGTCGGTTACGCCGCGCGATGCCGTGTCGCTCTCGGCCAAGCTGATCCGCGACCATCTCAACATCTTCATCAACCTCGAAGATGCGGGCGACCTGCAGGGCGACGCCCTCGCCGATACGCCGCGGGCGGCACTCAACGAGAATCTCGACAAGAGCGTCGAGGAGCTCGAGTTGTCGGTCCGCTCCTACAACTGCCTCAAGAACGCGAATATCCGGACGATCCGCGAGCTCGTGCAGAAGACCGAAGGGGAGATGCTG
>JALZOC010000832.1 GCA_030857365.1 Acidobacteriota bacterium | reverse complement strand
GGCTACACGAGCGTCGCGTGGACGCTGCTGCTGGCCGCCGGCACGTACCTGACCGGCTTCGAACCCCACGTCGCTTCGGTGGTGCTCAACTACGCGGCCATCCTGGGCACGGCCGTCGCGCTTCACCAGATCCTCGCCATCCGAGCCGTAGAGGAACGGTCGCGGTATGCGGCGCTGGCACTCCTGTCGGCCTCGTTCCAGTACTTCAACGTCTGCTTCCTCGGCCTCGAATTCGGGCTGTTCTCACTGGTGCTGATGCTGTTCTACGGAGCGCTGTTTACCGCGATCCGTTCACCCTCGCCCGCCCGGCGACTCCCCTGGGTGGCGGCCGGCATCCTGGGAGCGGCATTGTTCACGACGCGCCCCGAGAGCATCGCCGTGGCTCCGCTCGTGGCCGCCGTCCTCTGGGCATTCGGGCGCGACCGCAACACGGGCGTGAGCCTGCTGCACCTGGTTGGCCCGTGGTGCATCGGGATCGTCGCCATCCTGGCGTGGAGGCTCGCCTACTACGGCGAGTGGCTCCCGAACAGCGTCATCGCGAAGTCCGTCTCGCGGAGCTCGCTCGATTCGCTCTCACGCATGTGGCGGGACGTGCTCAACGGACTGGCATATCTGCGCGCCGCCTACACGGCCAACCCGGGGCTCGCGGTCATCGCGGCGCTGTTCATCGGGCGGGCGGGCCTGCACCCGCGGCGTCATCTCGACGCCGTCCTGTTGTCGGTGCCAATCCTCGTCGGCCACGCCGCCGTCGTGCAGAACGGGGGCGACTGGATGCCGTCGTTCCGGTTCGTCAACGTGTTTACGCCCCTGTATCTCGCGATCCTGTTCGTCCTGGCGAGGGACTGGGTCGGCGAGCGCGTTTCACGCGGTGCGGCAGGCCTGCTCGTCTTCGCCGTGTTGTACGTGGGCACGAATGCGCCGCACGCGGATCCGAAGTTGGTGCACCACGTGGGTCGGTTTCCGGGCTGGATGGACCTGTATCGGCAGGCAGGAGAGGCGCTGAACCCGGTCTGGGTGGATGGTGATGTCCTGGTCGCCGAATCGATAGGGATGGTCGGCTACACGGCCCCCGACGTGTTCATCCACGATCCGCTGGGGCTCACTGACAGGGTGCTCGCGCACGACGAGATGGCCCAGCGTACGGTGTATGGCCGCAAGAACTGGAAGTACTCGTTGAGCCTGGATCCGGCGGCGATCCTTCTGCACCACTGGCCGCACCAGGACGACTGGGAGACTTTCACGCGCGGCTACCCGGAGGATTACGCCTTCTATTACCTCCCGTGGACGGCCAATACACCACGGCGCTGCGTATACGCGATCCTGCGCAACGACAGGGAGGCCGTCTACGGTAAAGCGTTGCAGCCCCTCGGGGCCGTGAGGGTGGAGTACGGGGCCATCGAATACCCGTGCCGGTCGCCCGGCGCGTCTCCTGCACCGTAGATCCGGCGGGCCCGGACCACTTGAAAGCTCGCGTCATAGAGCCCCGACAGCTTCGTGGCGAAGACCGTACCGCTACTGCAGCGACCCGCCGTCATCGTCGATGCCGATCGCCTGGTGCGCCGGCCTGGCTGGGCGAGCGCCTGGCGCGGGGCGCATGGAGGGAGTGGAACTGCACCAGGCTCCGATCGCCGGCGCCGCGGAGCAGCCGCCAGGGCCCGAACTCCAGTCAGCGGCGCGACACCAGCCGATCGTAGCCGGGCCTCTTCAAGGGCAGCCTCAGCCATGCGGGAGGTGCCGCCCACTGAAGCATGGACTCTTCCGTCAGTTCAAGGCTCAAGGCGGTGAGTTCATCACCCTGTCAGGACTTGGAGCGCACGGCACGTCCTCCTGACCGTCTCGCCGGATTGCCGCAGAAGTCGCCCCCCGAAGCGGCGGAAGTGCCGTTCGCGGAGCCACAAGGCTCGTATGCGTCGCCGTCCTTCGGCCTGGTGCCGACCACCCCGCCGCCGCCGCGGACGGCCGACCGAACCGCCGTTCCTCCTTGTCAGTTGTGGGCATTATCGGACGTACGTCGGGAAAAAAGCCTCCCAACGGTCTAAACTGGGATTGGCTGCGGTCGAAGGTCTCGGGCCTGCGTCCGTCCATTGAAGCAAGGGGTCGCCGGGCGGGACCGAATAGCTGGGCTGCGGCACGTGCTTTGCTCAGCACGCACGCGAACGCTGTATGACTCATCCGGAC
>JALZOC010000831.1 GCA_030857365.1 Acidobacteriota bacterium | reverse complement strand
ACCTCGACCCACTTCACCCCCATGACTTCTCCGCCGCGCTGCCCCAGGAGGAGTCGAAGGCGCAACGCATCCGCGGCGCGCCCGGGCCGCGTGTCAAGACCAGCCCACAACGCGCGCAACTCGTCGTCCGTCAGCACGCGATCGGACGGTTGCTCCTGGAAGCGCTTGATCATTCGTGCCACTGGATGCGCGTCCACCAGGGAGCGATCGAGCGCAACGGTGAATAGTCTGGAGATGACAGCCTGGATACGATTGACGCCGGTGGTCATGCCCTTCGCGACCAGCGTGTCGAGCAGTTCATGCACGTGCGCCCTGGTGATGCTGCGGAGCGCCATCCCGCCCCATGCGGGAATCAGGTACTTTTTCGTCTTGGCGACGTCATCTTTCCAGGTTTTTTTTCGGCCACTCGCGAACGTCTCGTACAGCTTCGCAAGGTCGGCGAACGTGAAGATGGCTGGCGTCGGGGCCGGCGGCAATTTGGCCGTTTCGCGCTGAGCTCGCTGCTCCGCCGCCGGATCACGCTTCTCGACATCGACAGCGTGGCGTTTTTCCAGAGCCAACCCGCGCGCCTCGGCGAGACTTACCGCCGGGTAGGACCCGAGGGTCAGCCATTGGGGCTTGCCGCCGGCGCGATACACAAAGCCCCACGTCTTGGCGCCGGTCGGAGTGACGCGGAGCGTCAGACCGCGGGCCTTCAAATCGAAGCAGACGAGCCGGTTGGCGGGCCGCAAGCTGGCAATGAACCGGTCCGTGAGATTCGCGCGGGGCATTCGAATGGCGCCACGTTAGCCCAGTGTTAGCCCGAAGTCAAGAGGCGCTGAGCACGACATACGCCATTCCCGCAAAACATTAGTTTTTTGAATGCCGGGGGCGGGGATCGAACCCGCACGCCCTTACGGGCACGGGATTTTAAGTCCCGAGCGTCTGCCAGTTCCGCCACCCCGGCCAGATTCATTCTACGCGGTCTATTTATGGTTCCGTGCGCGACCGAGTAACGGCCCGAAGCTCGGCGAGAAAATCGCGGGCTATTTGGGCGTTCGCGCCGCCTTCGCCACGCGGCTGCGCGTCCGCTCGTTGCGAGCGGATGACTTCATCATCCTCCGCCGCGCCTGCGCGCGCACCTCCCGCGAGTCGCGGAAGGCCTTTCTGGCGTCCTCCACCGCGGACGTCCCCGAACGCCGGACGACCTCACGAAATCGGCACTGCGGGGCATCGCAGATCCACGCGGGAACGATGTGGCCCTCGAACCGGTAATGATCGTTGAACTCGCACGTCGCCGTACCACACTTCGCGCAGAGCCTCGTGTCGCCGTTCTGTGGACGGCCGACACCGCGACGATCATGGGACCTGAGACCAGCCCGCATCGGCATTGTCCCGCGCTCCAGGAAACCATCAGGAGGTTGTGAGAGCCCCCAGTGTATCCAGTGCAGGCTCGCGGAGGCAAGCCCGGTTGACCGGATACAATCAACGCGTGCTCTCAGACGACGATTTCGTCAGCCGGTTCGAGTCCGCCTCGCTCGACACCTTCGGTCATCCAGACCACGTGCGGCTCACGATCGTCTACCTCGCGCGCCACGGGCGTGACGACACACTGAGCCGGCTGACGACCGGCATTCAGCATCTCGCCGCGACAGCCGGACAGCCCGGCAAATTTCACGCGACGAAGACGAGGGCATGGCTCGAGCTGATTGCCGCCGCGCGTGCGGCAAACCCCGATGTCACGACGGCGGCGGCGCTCGTCGCGGCCTGCCCGGAGCTGCTGAACCGCGACCTCCTCCTGCGCTGCTATTCTCGAGGGCTGCTCGAGAGTCCCGCTGCCCGGAGTGCCTGGATCCCCCCCGACCTGCGTCACCTTGTCGCCGCGCTCCAGTACGCCCCCGCGCAGGAAATCCCCGATAATGATCGAATGCCGAGCGGGGATCCGATCGAAGCGTTCCTGGAAGCGGTCGGCCGGGCCCGGGCGCAGCAGATCGACACGGCGCCCGTTGTGCTGGCGACCGCCACGCCCCAGGGCCGCCCTTCCGCGCGCCTGGTGCTTCTGCGCGGAGCGGACGCGCGCGGCTTCGCCTTCTTCACCAACTACACGAGCCGCAAGGCCCGAGAGCTGGCGGACAATCCGTACGCGTCGCTCTGCGTGCACTGGCCGACGCTGGAGGAGCAGATCAGAGTCGAAGGGCGTGTCGAG
>JALZOC010000830.1 GCA_030857365.1 Acidobacteriota bacterium | reverse complement strand
TGTCGGTCACTTCGGCGCCACGGCCGCGCTCGATCTGGGGTGGGTTGCGGCGATACGCGCCGCGACATCGCGAGGCGTGCCGCTCTTGGGCATCTGCCTCGGGATGCAGTGGCTGTTCGAAGGCAGTGATGAAGCGCCTGGCGTGCGTGGCCTGGGGATCATGGCCGGCGTGTGCTCGCGGCTTCCGCGCGACGCAGCAGGCGTTCTGAAGGTGCCGCACGTCGGCTGGAACGCGCTGACGGTGCCGCGTCCATCGCGGCTCCTCGACGGAATTCCGCCGGCGAGCCAGGTCTACTTCACGCATTCGTTCGCGGCGCCCGTCACGCCGGAATCCGTGGCGACGTGCACGCACGGCGCTGAGTTCGCGGCGGCCGTGGAGAAGGCGCACGTCGTCGGCGTCCAGTTCCATCCGGAGAAGTCCAGTACGGCCGGCCTGCGCATCCTGCGCAATTTCGCGGCGCTCACGCGCACGTGACGCCATGCTTTCGAAAAGACTGATTGCGTGCCTCGACGTGCGGAGCGGCTGTGTCGTGAAGGGTGTCAATTTCGAGGCTCTTCAGGAGGCGGGCGATCCTGCGGCACTGGCGCGCCGCTACAACGTGGAAGGCATCGACGAGGTCGTCGTGCTCGACGTGACGGCCACGCTCGAGGGGCGCCGCGCATTCGAGGCCACGATTCAAGCCGTGTCGCGCGAGTTGTTCATTCCACTGACCGTGGGCGGGGGGATTCGCACGGAGGGAGACGCCGCCGCGGCCCTCGACGCCGGCGCCGACAAGGTCGGGGTGAACAGCGCCGCGCTGGCCGATCCCTCCCTGCTCACGCGGCTCGCGGCACGCTACGGCAGCCAGGCGGTCGTGGTCGCGATCGACGCGAAGCGGAACGGGACGCGCTTCGATGTCTTCGCACGCAGCGGCAGCACGTCGACGGGGCGTGACGCGGTCGAATGGGCCGTCGAGGCCGAAGCCCGGGGCGCCGGTGAAGTGCTCCTGACGTCAATCGATCGGGACGGCACCCGCGCGGGCTTCGATTGCGCTCTCACGGCCGCGGTATCGGGCGCGGTGTCCATCCCGGTGATTGCCTCCGGGGGGGCGGGCACCTTCGAACATTTCGCGGACGTCTTCACGGCCGGACGCGCGGACGCAGCGCTCGCGGCCTCCGTCTTTCATTTTTCCGAGCATGCCGTCGCGGAGCTCAAGGGCTACCTGCTCGGCAGGGGCATTCCAGTCCGATGCTGATTCCTTCGATCGATCTCCAGGGCGGCAGAATCGTGCAGCTCGTGCAGGGAGAGAAGCTGGCCGTCCAGACCGACGACATCGATGCCTGGGTGGGCCGGTTCGCGGCGTACCCGAAAGTCCAGCTGATCGACCTCGATGCCGCGAAGGCCGCAGGGGACAACGCCGCCCTCGTCGCGCGAATCTGCGGCGCGCTGCCCTGCCGCGTGGGTGGAGGCATCCGGACCGTCGAGCGTGCCGAGGCGGCGATCGCGGCGGGAGCGAGGAAGGTGATTCTTGGATCATCGCTCTTCCGTGACGGGGCGGTGGATGTCGAGTTCGCGCGACGCCTGAGCGAGCGCGTCGGTCCAGACCGCCTGATCGCCGCGGTCGACGGGCGCGGAGGACGCGTCGTGATCGACGGGTGGCGCACGGCGCTCGATCTGACGCCGGTCGAGGCCGTGTCGCTTCTCGAGCCCTTCTTCGGCGAGTTCCTGTACACCCACGTGGATCTCGAAGGGCTGATGCGCGGCACGGACATGGCGGCGATTACCGCTGTTCGGAATGCGACGAGCCGCGCAGTGACAGCGGCCGGCGGGATCACCACGCGGGAGGAGATCGACGCGCTCCATGCGATCGGAGTGGACGCCGTGGTCGGAATGGCAATCTACACCGGCCGCCTGTCGCTGGACTGAGCGCTCTCGGGGCTGAGGCCCCGGCCTGCGTCCGTGTCGTCTTTCCGCGGCTAAGGCGTGAAACGGCGCCCGGCGCACCGGACGACGTCGAGGTGCCCGCGCGCATCGCGGGTCACGTTGTGGCTCGTGACCGCGAGGCCGCGCGTGCCCGCTGGCCAATCGCACCCCCTTGCACTACGCTGCGGCCATGCGGCTGTATCCAATCGTACTGGGCCTGTATCCGTTCGTGCTGCTCCTGGCCGCCGGCGGGTGCGCCCGCAGTGCCGGTGTCTTCTCGGA
>JALZOC010000829.1 GCA_030857365.1 Acidobacteriota bacterium | reverse complement strand
GTGTCGGGCCGTGCCGGGTCACGACGTGCTCCTCCGGGAGAAGGCGGAGGAGGCCGGCGGCCCTCGTGGCTGCGCCACGCCGGTGAAGATATCGAGGACGATCATGCGGCCGCCGCAGCAGGGACATGGTGGACGCTGATCGGGCGAGGGAGTCGGCTCTTGCGTGTCGGCCGGCGACGGCATGGCGGGTGGCGGAACGGCGAGCAGTTCCCTGGCGCGCGCGACATTGGCCTTGCGGCCGGCACTGGCGAAGAGGCCGTAGTGCCGGATGCGATGGAAGCCCTTCGGCAGGACGTGCAGCAGGAAGCGGCGGATGAACTCGTCGGCGGTGAGCGTCATGGTGCGATGGCGTGCGGGGCCCTCGCGACGGTAGTCCTTGGTGCGGAAGGTGACGCCGGCCTCGTCGAGCGAGATCAGCCGACGGTTCGAGATCGCGACGCGGTGCGTGTAGCGCGACAGGTAGGCGAGCACGGCCTCGGGGCCGGCGAAGGGCGGCTTGGCGTAGACGACCCAGCTCTTCTTCCGAACGGGTGCCAGATGGCGAAGGAACGCGCGTTGATCGCGAAGGCCGACCTGCTCGCCGAAGAAGTGCAGCCGGCCGGCGGCATGCAGCTCGATCAGGCGCGTCATGAACAGCCGCCGAAACAGCTTGCCGAGAACCCGGACCGGCAGCAGGAAGGCCGGCTTCGACGACACCCAGCGTTGACCGTCGGGCGAGAGGCCGCCGCCCGGCACGATCATGTGGATGTGCGGGTGGTGGGTCATCGCCGACCCCCAGGTGTGGAGCACCGCGGTGATGCCGATGCGCGCGCCGAGATGGCGCGGGTCGGCCGCGATGGTGAGCATGGTCTGCGACGCCGCGCGGAACAGCAGATCGTAGACCGCCGCCTTGTTGTGGAAGGCGATGGCGGCGACCTCGGCCGGCACGGTGAAGACGACGTGGAAGTAGCCGACCGGCAGCAGGTCGGCCTCGCGCGCTCCCAGCCATTCGCGCGCTGCGTTGCCCTGGCACTTCGGGCAATGACGGTTCCGGCAGCTGTTGTAGGCGATGCGGGTGTGGCCGCAGTCCTGGCAGCCCTCGACGTGTCCGCCCAGCGCGGCCGTGCGGCAGGTCTCGATCGCCGACATCACCTTGAGCTGGGCGAGGCCGACGTGAGGGGCGTGCGCCGCCCGCCAGGCCGGCCCATGACGACGAAAGACGTCGGCGACCTCGAGCCCGGCTCGCATCGCGGCTCAGCCGCCGGGGCTCTGGCCTTCCATCAGCAGCTTGAGCGCTTCGATCGGGCTCGTCACCGCGCGGATCGTCTTGGTGGCGACGCGAGCGTAGAGCGCGGTGGTGTCGAGCTTGGCGTGTCCGAGCAGCACCTGGATGACGCGGATATCGACGTCCTGCTCCAGCAGGTGCGTCGCGAAGCTGTGCCGCAGCGTGTGCGGGCTGACCCGCTTGCGGATGCCGGCGACGTCCGCCGCCTCGTGGACGGCGCGGTTGAGCTGACGGGTCGAGATCGGCTCGAGCGCGTTGCGGCCGGGAAACAGCCAGCCGTGAGGCAGCATGACACCCCGGCGTTTGCCCTCGCGCCACCACAGCCGAAGCAGCTCGAGGAGCTGCGGCGACAGCATGGCGTTGCGATCCTTGCGGCCCTTGCCTTGCTCGACGCGGATCAGCATGCGCATCGAGTCGATGTCGTCGACCTTCAGCGCGGCCACCTCCGAGACCCGCAGCCCCGCACCATAGGCGGTGCCGAGTGCCGCCTTGTGCTTGGGCCCCGGCGCCGCCTCGAGCAGCCGTCCGACCTCCTCGACGCTCAGCACGTCCGGGAGCTTGCGAGGATGGCGCACCAGGATGAAGCGCCGCGACAGGTCGGGCCGATCCAGCGTCACGTTGAAGAGGAAGCGCAGCGCCGAGACCGAGGCGTTGATCGTCGGCGGCTGCACGCCGCTCTCGGTCTGATGGACCTGGAAGCGGCGGATGTCCTCGGCGGTTGCCGTGTCCGGCGCGCGTCCGAGGAACGTGGCGAAGCCGCCTACAAAGCGGATGTAGTCGCGCTGCGTCTCCTCGCGCAGGCCGCGCATGGCCATGTCTTCGAGCATACGCCGCCGCAACGGGCTGCAGTAGTCAGGACTTGATCTGACGGACGGTGTCGACAAGCTGAGGCGTGAGCCGAGGCCGGGCGCGGAGTGGTCGGGG
>JALZOC010000138.1 GCA_030857365.1 Acidobacteriota bacterium | reverse complement strand
GAAGATCGGGACGGCGAGGACGAAGGCGGCGAACAGGAGGTGGAGCTGCGCGACGGCCCAGATGGCCACGCGGCTCCCGACGACGGGAAAGGTCCGGTACTCCGCCTCCACGTAAGGCGTTGCGCGGGCCCGAGCCTTGTTCTCCGCATCCAGCTTCTCGCCGGCCAGTCCCTCCGACTGGACGGGCTGGGGCTCGCCCGGAGAAGCCTCCTGGGACGCGCGGCTCACCGAGGCCGAGGCAATGTTCACCGCCCCGGCGAACATCACGAGGGCGGCAACGGGACCGAGAAGGACCAGCAGGGCGCGGTTCCGCACGGCGTTCATCACGGCGCCTCCCTCAGGCGATGCCCGCCGGCGCGGCCGCGGCGCGTTGGCGAATCTGTGAGCGCTTCGGGAGCGAAGAATTCTTTGCAGGGAATCACTGGAATGCCGTCGATCGAAGCCGGGATTCTATCCACAAAGTCAGACGAGGGTCAAGCGCACGGCGCCCGTGGGTGCAGGCAGAAAGACTGTGTCGTCATGAATCGATCAGTCCCGCGTGAACCCCCGGGCCGCCCGCTACGTAATTTAGCTATACTGACCGGATAAGCTCGAGCGATCGGGTGCCCAGGCGCCATCCCGCTGTTTCAGCCCCTTGACGCACGGACAACACCAATCAGTGGCCAACCTCACCGACGACCTCGCGTCCCTTCGCATCGACCAGAGCGCGCGGGCGGGCAGCAGCCGCCGGGGCCTGTGGATCGTACTGGGTCTGCTCGTGCTCGTCTTCGGAGCCGGCGCGTGGCTGTGGTCGCAGCGCGTGCAGGCTGCGGCGGTCACGACCGCAACCGTGACGGCCCGCAGCGGTGCTGCAGCCGCGCCGGGCGCCGTGCTGAATGCCTCCGGCTACGTCACCGCCCGGCGCCGCGCGACGGTCTCCTCCAAGGTGACCGGCAAGGTGCTCGAGGTCTTCGTCGAAGAGGGCAAACCTGTGCGCGCGGGCCAGGTGCTCGCGAGGCTTGACGATGCGCAGGTGAGGGCGGCCCTGGCGGTGGCGGAGGCCCAGCTCGAATCCGCCCGGCGCGGCGCCGCGGAGGACGAAGCGAGGCTGCGCGAAGCGGAGCTGTCCTTCGGACGCCGCGAGCAGCTCGTCCAGCAGCAGGTGATCAGCCGGGCCGAATTGGACACGGCGAGAGCCGAGGTGGAGTCGCTGAAGGCGCGCATCGCGCTCGCGCAGCAGCAGGTCAAGGTCGGAGAGAGCCTGGTGAGCCAGCGTCGCACCGATCTGGCCGACATGATCGTGCGCGCACCATTCGACGGCGTTGCCATTTCGAAGGATGCGCAGCCAGGCGAGATGATTTCGCCCGTCTCCGCAGGCGGCGGTTTCACCAGGTCGGGGATCGCGACGATCGTCGACATGTCGTCCCTCGAGATCGAAGTCGACGTCAGCGAGAGTTACATCAACCGGGTCCGTCCCGACCAGCCCGTTGAAGCGGTCCTGGACGCGTATCCCGACTGGCGCATCCCTGGACATGTGATCACGACCGTGCCGTCCGCCGACCGGCAGAAGGCGACGGTCAAGGTCCGGATTGGATTCGAGCAGCTCGACCCCCGCATCCTGCCGGACATGGGAGTCAAGGTGTCGTTCCTGGCCGAACGCGCCGCGCCCTCGACGGATGCCGCGCCGCGCGCGCGGCTGCTCGTGCCGAAGGCGGCGGTCCGATCGATAGATGGCAAGAACGTCGTGTTCGTCGTCCGGGACGGACGTGTGGAGCGGCGCGCCGTGAGCGTCGGCGGTGCGGACGGCGACACCGTCGAGACCCTTTCCGGAGTGACTGCGGGAGAGACCGTAGTCGTTGATGCTCCGGCGACGATGAAAGACGGCGACTCGGTGACAGTGAGGGAGCGTTGAATGGATACGCTGGTCAGCATCAAGGATCTGCACAAGGAGTATCGACGCGGCAACGAGCGGATCGACGTGCTCGCGGGCGTCTCGCTCGATATCCCGTCGGGTGACTTTCTGGCGCTCATGGGCCCGTCGGGGTCCGGGAAGACCACTCTGCTCAACCTGATGGGCGGCCTCGACACGCCGACCGGAGGGACCGTGGAGGTGGCGGGGGATCGTATCGACAGGATGTCCGGAGGCAAGCTGTCGGCGTGGCGCGCACGGCACATCGGCTTCGTGTTCCAGATGTACAACCTGCTGCCGGTCCTGACCGCCGCTCGCAACGTCGAACTGCCGCTGCTGCTGACGAAGCTCGGATCGGCGGACCGCAAGCGCCGTGTCACTGTCGCCCTGTCGGTCGTCGGGCTCGCGGAGCGCGCGCAGCACTACCCGCGGCAGCTGTCGGGCGGCCAGGAGCAGCGCGTCGGCATCGCCCGCGCGATCGTGACCGACCCCACGCTGCTGCTCTGCGACGAGCCGACCGGCGACCTCGATCGCAAGTCGGGCGATGAGGTTCTCGACCTGTTGCAGACACTGAACCGCGAGCACGGAAAGACGATCGTGATGGTGACGCACGATCCTCATGCCGCCGCGCGCGCCAAGCGCACACTGCACCTCGAAAAGGGGACCCTCGTCGCGGAGGCGGCCGCATGAAGTTTCTGCCTTTGGTGTTCCGCAACCTGGGACGGCGGAAGATCCGCACGATCTTCACGCTGCTGTCGGTGTTCGTCGCGTTCGTGCTGTTCGGCATCCTCATGGCCATCCGGGTGGCGTTCAGCGGCACGATCACGATCTCGGGCGCCGAGCGGCTCGTCATGATCGACAAGATCTCGCTCATCAACCCGATCCCTCTCAGCTACCTGCGGCGGGTACAGTCGGTGGAGGGGGTCAAGGACATCACGCACGCCAACTGGTTCGGCGGGATCTACCAGGAGCCTCGGAATTTCTTCGCGAACATGGCGGTCGATCCGGAGAGCTGGCTGCGGATCTACCCGGAAGTCGCGATGCCCGAGGATCAGAAGAAGGCCTGGCTGGCCGATCGCACCGGGGCCGTCGTGGGAGTCGATACGGCCCGGCGATTCGGCTGGAAGATTGGCGACCGGGTGCCGCTGCAAGGGGTGATCTACCAGCGGCCGGATCGCGCGCCGTGGGAATTCACGATCCGTGGAATCTATGAATCACCGGAAAAAGGGTTCGACAACAGCCAGTTCTTCTTCCACTTCGACTACATGAACGAGACGTTGCGCGACCAGGCGTACGGGCGGGACCAGGTCGGCTGGTACGTGATCAAGGTGGCGGATCCAAGCCAGTCCGAGGCGCTGGCGCAGAAGCTGGACGCGATGTTCGCGAACTCCCCTTCGGAAACGAAGACAGCGACCGAAAAGGCCTTCGTGGCGGGGTTTGCGAAACAGATCGGCGACATCGGCCAGATCATGGTCTGGATTGCGACGGCCGTGCTCTTCACGATCCTGCTCGTCTCGGCGAACACCATGGCGCAGGCAATCCGCGAGCGTACCAACGAGCTTGGCGTGCTGAAAACGCTCGGGTTCAG
Organism: Acidobacteriota bacterium; assembly: GCA_030857365.1. Classification (GTDB taxonomy): domain Bacteria; phylum Acidobacteriota; class Vicinamibacteria; order Vicinamibacterales; family 2-12-FULL-66-21; genus JALZOC01. The sequence goes on along the minus strand of JALZOC010000138.1, from coordinate 3,217 downwards.
CGACAGCCGCATCCTCGCGCTCGTACTCGGGGAGTCATGCCTGGTGGCGCTCCTTGGCGGGATCATCGGGCTGGGGCTGTCGTGGCTGATCGTCTCGTACGCCGGGGATCCCACGGGTGGCATGATCCCCCCGCTGTACCTGCCGAAGCGAGATCTGCTGCTCGGGCTGGCCATCGTGCTGACGCTCGGAGTCGCGACCGGGCTCGTCCCCGCACTCCAGGCGAGCCGGCTGAAAATCGTGGATGCCCTGCGGAGAGGCTGATGATTTCCCAGATCCTCGCGGTCACGAGTGTCAACCTGCGCTCGATCCCGCAGCGCCTCGGGTCGTCTGCCGTGGCGGTATTCGGGATCGTCGGCGTGGTCATCGTGTTCGTCGGCGTCCTCTCGATTGCGGAGGGCTTTCGGAGCGCCATGCAGGCGACGGGCGACGAAAACACGGTGATGGTGATGCGCTCGGGAGCGGACAGTGAGATGACGAGCGGCCTCGGCGGAGATCACGCCCGCATCATCCAGGACAAGCCGGGCATCGCGAGAGACGCGGCCGGACCGCTGGCGTCGCCGGAGCTGCTCGTCATCGTCAACCACCCGCTGCGGCGGAGCGGAACCGATGCGAACGTGCCGCTGCGCGGCGTCGAGCCGGCTGCCTTCCGGGTGCACCCGGACCTTCGAATCATCGAGGGCCGGAAGTTCGAGTTCGGCAGGAACGAAATCATTGTCGGGCGCGCGGCCGCGGGCCAGTTCGTCGGTCTGAGCGTGGGATCCGCCGTGAAGTGGGGCGAGAACACGTGGCAGGTGGTAGGAATCTTCGAGACAGGCGGGTCCGCCGCGGAATCCGAGCTGTGGTGCGACGCCAAAGTGCTCCAGCCGGCATACCGGCGCGGCAACTCGTATCAATCGGTGTACGCCAGACTCGAGTCGCACGCCGCGTTCGACACGTTGAAGGACGCCGTCACGACGGATCCGCGGCTTTCCGTCACCATCATTCGAGAGCCGGAGTACTACGCGCGACAGTCACAGACACTCCAGAGGGTGATCCGGACGATCGGGTTCGCCATCGCGGGCCTCATGGGCATCGGGGCAATCTTCGGCGCAGTGAACACCATGTACAACGCGGTGGCCAGCCGCGGACGCGAGATCGCGACCTTGCGTGCACTCGGATTCGGCAGCGTCGCCGTCGTCATCTCCGTGCTGGCTGAGGCCGTCGCGCTCAGCCTCGTCGGAGGACTCATCGGCGGTCTCATTGCGTGGGTGGCGTTCGATGGCTATCAGACATCCACCATGAACTTCCAGTCGTTCAGCCAGGTGGCGTTCGCCTTTGCCGTCACGCCCGCGCTCCTGGCGCGGGGGCTGTTCTACGCGGTGATCATGGGAGTGCTGGGGGGGCTGCTTCCCGCGCTGCGCGCCGCCCGCCTGCCGATCGTGACCGCCCTCCGCCAGCTCTGAACGGGGACACTCACCTTTACGGCAAAGCACTGATTCTAAACGGGGAAAAAGTCGGTCCGCGCGGCCACCGCGCATTGAAGTTGGGTCAAGTATCAACAACTTACCGTAAAGGTGAGTGTCCCCGTCGGCTCGCGTACCCAACTCAAACCGCCCCGTACGCTTTCCAAACACCCGTCGAGGCTCATCGCCAATCACGGTTCAGGGCAGCGGCACACGTCCACGGCCGGCAACTGTTGGCCAAAAAAGGCTTAGCTCGGGCGCAAGCTGGCCACGGCTCTGCCTGGGTGCACGGCGAGCCGGCCGGTACGGGCATTGCTGTGCTGGCATGTCCAGGACGTAAGCCAAGCAACGAACGCGGGAGGGGGATCCATGCGTATCGATCAGATGCTCCAGCGCATTCAAGGGGAGTTCGTCGAGATGCCCGGACTGCGGCTCACTGCCGCACAGGCGCAGCGGCTCTGGGGCCTCGAACGGGAGATCTGCATGGGTCTCCTCGGCGCGCTCGTTGACGCGAAGTTCCTGTCGCAGACCCGGGATGGCGCGTTCGTGCGGACCGAAGGCGCTCGTCCCAGCCACCACTCGTCGGACCGCGGCCCGACGCTGGCGGTGGCGTCGTAGGGGTTACCCGCCGGTGCCGGCAAGCTGACCACCTGCCTCGTCAGCTGTGCATGCCGGCTCGCATCCTCGTTCCCGGGCGACCGCGCCCGCGGCCAGGGTCGTCGAAGAGGGAAGGTGTTGCGCCTTCCCTCTTCGGCACCACATCCAGGTCTGAAGTTCGAAGGCTGACGTCTCGAAGTTCGAAGGCTCGGTCTATCTAAGTGTATCGACGGCGGTGATCCGCGAGATCCGCCAGGTCCCTGAGGCTTTGGTCATGGCCAGGCGAAGCTCGCGCGCGTCTGTCGACTCCCCGTCCTCCCCGGCGTCGCGCAGGGTCGAGCTCGCGGTCAAGGTCACGGCGGCCGCGGAGCCCTCCTCGCCCAGCCGAACGCCGATATCGTCGAAACGGAGGCGGAACGCCGCCGTGCGGCGCTGCAGCCGCCTTGCCATGCCGACGAGCGTCGCCCGCCCCACGATAGGAGCAGAAGCCTCCCCGAGGTCCACGACGACATCTTCCGTGAAGTAGCCCCCGATGTCGGCTGCGTGGGCGAGCGTCCCCAGGCCGTCGGTCACCGTGGTGTTCACCGCGGCGGTCAGCGCGTCGAGGCGCTGCCGCACAGCCCGCTCCTCACCGGCGCTCCAGCGGTGCCACCCGACGCCGACGCACAGCGCGACGAGGGCCGCAGCGGTGACGCGGGCGAAAGGCGTCAAAAGAGGATTGTCCCCAGCATGCGGTCGGCGTCCACGCGGCCGAAATCATGGTCCGTGGCGCGCATCCCGCGATTGTCGCCAATCACGTAGTACTCGCCTCGCTCCAGCGTGACCTCGGGCACATCCCACGGGCGCCGGTTTCGGACGTACGGCTCCGGCAGCGGCGACCCGTCGATGAACACCTGGCCCTCGACAATCTCCAGCCGCTCGCCGGGGAGCCCGACGATCCGCTTGACATAGACGACGTGTGGCCCCGCAAGACGGATGGCGACGACGTCGCCGCGGGCAGGCGGACGCCAGGCGAACGCAAGCTGGTTGACGAACTTGAGGCTGCCGCTTTCGTAGGTGGGCTGCATGCTGATTCCCTGGGTACGAACGGGAATCAAGATCCAGCGGAACGTCCCGAAGCTCACCGCCGCCAGGATGAGGATTCGGACGGCCGTGCGCCGCGGGCTCGATCCGAAGA
>JALZOC010000137.1 GCA_030857365.1 Acidobacteriota bacterium | reverse complement strand
CGGCGCAGTCGGCGGCACGGCAGAGCAGCACGTACTCCGTGTGCTGATCGATCCGCGACAGGTGCCGCAGCAGATTCCTGACGTAAGTGCCGATCCCGTAATCGCGCAGCTTCCGCGCATCGATGGCGATTCTCACCCGGCACTCATGACGGCGGCTTCAGCATTCAGCCCGGATTCTACCGCGAGAGCCGGCCCTTGAGCCGCAGATAGAGCCTGAGCACGTGCGCCCACCGCGGGTGGTGCTTGTCGTAGAACGCCAGGTGGCTGCGCCGGTACGCGGTCTCGGTCGCGGCGCTCGCCGTCGCCCGCGATCGGCCGCGTAAATGGACGATCTCTGCGGCCGGCGTGAACAACACGCGATGCCCGCGCGCACGGATCGCCGCGCAGAAGTCGACATCTTCGGTGTAGAGAAAAAACCGTTCGTCGAGCAGACCCGCCTCTTCGGCCGCCGAGCGGCGCACGAGCAGGCACGCGCCGCTGACCCACGCGACGTGCCGTTCGCGTCCGGTGGCCCGCCGGACCCACGCCGTGACAGGTGGCACTCCGCGGCGGTGGAGGGCGACGACCGCTTTCTGGCGCAGCTCCCCGAGCGGGGAGATCATCGGTCCGAATGACAGTTCCGGACGTCCGTCGCCGTCGACGAGGCGGGGGCCCGCGACCGCCGCGTCGGGGTTCGCGTCGAGCCGCGCGACGAGCGCATCGAGCGCGCCCCGGGGGACGAGGGTGTCGTTGTTCAGCAGCAGCAGGAGCTCGCCGGCGGTGGCGCGGATCCCCACATTGTTCGCCGCGGCGAACCCTGCATTCGTGGTCCGGGCATGCAGCGTGACACCTGGCCACCGTGCCCGCACCGCGTCCGCGCTCCCGTCCGTGGACCCGTTGTCGACCACGACGATCTGGTGCGGGGTGACCGGGGGCGCCTGCGCGAGCGATGCAAGGCAGTTCTCCAGATGCCCGCCCGCGTTGTAGTTCACGATGATGATGGCGAGCCTCGCCATCAGCGCGCGATCCCCTCGAGGGCGTGCAGTGTTTCGGCCGCGGCACGCTCCCAGGAGTACCTCGCGAGGACCGCCGGGGCGTGCACGGTTTCCGGCCAGACGGACCCGGGGGCGAGCAGGCACCGCCGCAGCGCCGCCGCCGCGCCGTCGAGATCGTGTGCCCGTACGTAGCAGGCCGCCGCGCCGTACACCTCGCGCGCCACCGGCGTGTCGAGCACCACCACCGGCAGACCGGCCGCAAGGGCCTCGAGCGCGGTGAGCCCGAAACCCTCGTATTCGGACAGAAAGGCAAACACAGAGGCCCGGCCGTACAGCGCCGTGAGCTCCGCCTCCGGAACATAGCGGCGCAACTCGACCCTGGAGCCCACGCCACGTTCCGCGGCCACGGCCTCCAGGTCCTGCGACGGCCAGGTCCGGTCAGCGCCGACAATCACGAGCCGTGCATCCGGCATATCCACCGCCGCCCGCGCAAACGCCGCGATCAGATCCGGCAGCCGCCGCCGGTTGAAGATGGAGCCGACATACAGGACCATGCGCTCGCGCCCCAGCCCCGAATCCCGAGTCCCGAGCCCCGAATTTACAGTCCCGAATCCCGAATCCCCAGTCCCCACCCCCGGATGTATCACGCGGATGCGCGACGAAGGGACCCGAAGGCGGCTCTCCAGCTCTCCCCGCGAGAAGTCGGAATCCGTGAGAACGATCCTCGCGGTTACGGCTGTTCGTGAAGTGACGATCCGGCGGCGCCACCGTTCCCGGGGGCGGAACCACTCCGGGTGTGCGATGAAGGAGATGTCGTGAATCGTGACCGCCACCGGGACCGGAATCCCGAGGGGGGCGGTATAGGCCGGCGCGAAGAACAGGTCCGGCCGGTCTTCGTTGACCGCGCGGCGCAGCGCCGTCTGTTCCCACCAGGTTCCCGTGCCTCGTCCGACGATCCGTTGCTCCGCGGTTCCGCGCGGGCAGGGCAGGGGCAGCGCGGCCGGCGCATACAGGAGGAATCGACGGTCCCCGGCGTCCTCCCGCGTCGTCCACCGGCGCATCAGCTCCCCGAGATACCGCCCCACGCCTGTGGTGTCCCCAAGGAGCTCACGCGCATCCACGCCGATGCGAAGCGGACTCGTCACGCGGACTTCCGCCCCGCGGACTTCCGCCCTGCGGTCTTCCGCCTCGCGAGGGCGGCGGTATACGCGTCGAACAGGCGGGCGGCGGCGACATCCCACGAGTACGTGCGGGCCCGGTTCAGGCCCGCCTCTCGCATCCGCCGGCGCTCGGCCGGGTCCCTCAAAACGGTCCGCATCGCGGCCGCCATTCCCTCGTGATCGTCAGGCTCCACGAGGAGCCCCGCGCCTCCGAGCACCTCCGGCAGCGACCCCCGCCGCGCCGCGACGACGGGCACTCCGAGCGTCATCGCTTCGAGGGCCGGCAGCCCGAATCCTTCGTCGAAGGAGGGGAGCACGAGCATCGCCGCGCTCCGATAAAGCTCCAGCCTCCGCGCATCGTCCACGTAGCCGGGCCGCTGCACGCGTCCGCCGAGCGGCACGCCGTCCACCATCCCGTCGGTGTCGACGGCCGACGCGGCGCGCCCGGCGAGGATCAGGGGCGGAGCAGCGGGATCCGCCGCGACGAGTGCCGCGTACGCCCTGAGCAGCCCGCCGACGTTCTTTCGCGGCCCAATTGTCCCGACAAAGAGAATCGGACCCGGCGACGCGCTGTCCTCCCGGGGGGACCAATCCGGCCGGCCCGGCGAGCAGACGACGACGCGCTCCGAAGGGACGCCGAATCGCGCCTCGATGAGCGCCCTGGTGTATTCGGAGGGAACGATCACGCCGTCCGCTCTCCGCGCGTGGCTGGCCGCGAGGGTGCCGTAGTCGCGCCGGATCTCCGCGGTGGTCTGGTCGGGCCGCTCCAGAAAGTACAGGTCGTGAATCGTGACGAACTGCGCCGCCGAACGCGCCGGCAGGAGAAGCGGGTGCATCGATTGCGCGACATCGACCGGTCCGGCGAGCCAGTCCACCGGGGGCCACTCGAGCCGGTGCCAGGCCAGGTTCAGGAGGGCAACGGGCACGCGAGCGTCCACCCGCCGGACGCCCGGGACGACATCCGGCGGCAGCCGATCCTTCCACGAACTGGAAAAGAGGGTGAGGGTGTCGGGACCCGACAGCCGGGCGTGGAGGGCCGCGGCGAGCCGATGCACGTACTCCCCGGCGCCGGTCCGTTGGCGCAGGGCGGGCCGGTAGTCCATCAGGATGCGCACGCGCGGCGAATCGTAGCACACGGAAAGTGAGGCAAATCCTTGGCGTTCAATACATTGACACTGTTTTTTCGGCTGTGCTAGCTTTAGGGGTTTGCATGCCGGAGGTAGCGTAATCGCATGAAGATCGCCGTGGTCGGGACCGGGTACGTGGGGCTGGTGGCGGGCGCCTGTCTTGCCGAGAACGGCAACGACGTCGTCTGCATCGACAAGGACCCCGCCAAGGTCAAGCTGCTGCAGCGCGGCAAGGTCCCGATCTACGAACCCGGCCTCGAGGAGCTCGTCAGGCGCAATCGGGCCGAAAAGCGGCTGACCTTCACGACCGCTCTGGAGCGGGGGGTCCGGGGCGCGCAAATCATCTTCATCGCCGTCGGGACGCCGACCGGCGAGGACGGCTCCGCCGACCTGCAGCATGTGCTCGCCGTGGCGCGCGATACGGCGCGCGCGATGAACGGGTACAAGGTAATCGTGAACAAGAGCACGGTCCCGGTCGGCACCGCCGCGAAGGTGCGCGACGTCATCCGGCGGGAGACCACCCATCCGTTCAGCGTCGTGAGCAACCCGGAGTTCCTCAAGCAGGGGGCCGCGATCGACGACTTCATGAAGCCGGACCGCGTGGTCATCGGCGCGGAGGACCCCCGGGGGGCCGAGCTGATGCGCGAGCTCTATGCGCCGTTCACCCGGACAGGGGCCCCCATCATGCTGATGGACTGCGCGAGCGCCGAGCTGTGCAAGTACGCCGCGAACGCGATGCTCGCCACGCGCATCTCTTTCATGAACGAGGTCGCCAACGTGTGCGAGGCTGTCGGCGCGGACGTGGACCAGGTGCGCCGGGCCGTGGCGGCGGACCGCCGGATCGGGCCATCGTTCCTGTTTCCCGGGGTCGGCTATGGCGGGAGCTGCTTCCCGAAGGACGTCAAGGCGATGATGAACTTCGCCGCCGCCAAGAACTACGATTTCGCCATCCTCGAAGCGGTCGAGTCGGTCAACGAGCGGCAGAAGCTGCGTCTCCTCGAGAAGCTGAAGGGGCACTTCAAGTCGCTCAAGGGCAAGCGCCTGGCGGTGTGGGGGCTGGCCTTCAAGCCGCGGACCGACGATATGCGCGAGGCGCCGGCCGTGCCGCTCATCACCGGGATGCTCGAGGCCGGGGCGACGGTGCAGGCGTACGACCCGGAGGCGATGGGCGTCGCCAAACGGATCTTCGGGTCGAAGATCACTTACGCGGAGAACAGCTACGCGGCGCTGACCGGGGCTGACGCGCTCGTCATCGTCACCGAATGGAACGAATTCCGCGAGCCTGACTTCGTGCGGATGCGGAAAATGCTGCGCGCTCCCATCATTTTCGACGGCCGTAACCTCTACAGCCCCGAACAGATCCGCGCCCAGGGCTTCACCTACATCTCGATAGGCCGTCCATGAACAGTATCCTCGTGACCGGCGGTGCCGGCTACATCGGCAGCCATGCCGTGAAGGTGCTCGCCGCCGCCGGGGCCAGGGTCATCGTATACGACAACATGTCGGCGGGGCACCCGGAGGCGACCCGTCATGCGTTCGCGGTCGTCGATGGCGACATCCAGGACACCGCGCGCCTGCGATCCGCGATCCGCGAACACAAGGTCGACGCCGTCATGCACTTTGCTGCATGGCTTTCGGTCGGAGACTCCGTGCGCGACCCGGCCGGGTACTATCGGAACAACGTCGTCGGCGCGCTCTCGGTGCTCGATGCCATGGTCGCGGAGAAGGTGCAGCACCTCGTGTTCTCCTCCACCGCCGCGGTCTTCGGGAACCCGATCGAGACCCCGATTGTCGAAACGCATCCGACCCAGCCGATCAACGCGTACGGCCAGACGAAGCTGGCGATCGAGCACGCTCTCCCGCATTACGAGACGGCGTACGGGCTGCGCTCGATGGTGCTCCGATATTTCAATGCCGCCGGCGCCGATCCCGAGGGGGAGCTCGGCGAGGATCATGCGCCCGAGCTGCACCTCATTCCACGCGCGGTGGACGCGGCACTGGGGCGCTCCACGTTTCAGGTGTTCGGCGACGACTACGACACGCCGGACGGCACCTGCCTGCGCGACTACGTCCACGTGACGGACCTCGCGTCGGCGCACCTGCTGGCGCTCGAAGCGCTTCGCGGAGGCGCCACGTCCGGGCGGTTCAACCTCGGCAACGGCCGGCCCACGTCGGTGAAAGACGTGCTCGACTCGATCGAGCGCGTGGTCGGGCGAAAGGTGCCGTTCACGAAAGGCCCGCGGCGGGCCGGAGATCCAGGCATCCTCTACGCGTCCAGCGCCCGGATCCGGAAGGAGCTCGGGTGGCAACCGCGCTTCGAGGAGCTCGACGTGATCGTCGAAACGGCGTGGCGCTGGCGTGCGTCGCACCCGGACGGATACGGGAAGAAGGCAACCGGCTGATGTCGCGACTGAAGGGGCAGCTCGCCGACCCGGTGTTGTCGGTGGTGATGCCCGCCTACAACGAGCGCGACACCATCGAGGAAATCATCCGGCGCGTGCTCGCGATCCCGCTCCGCACGGAGCTCATCGTGGTGGACGACGGCTCCACAGACGGGACGCGCGACATCCTGTCGAGGCTCGCGGGGGAGTTGAGGTTCACACTCGTCCTCCAGCCGGCCAACGCCGGGAAAGGGGCGGCGCTGCGGCGGGGCTTTCAGGAGGTCACCGGCGACCTTGTCGTGATCCAGGACGCGGATCTCGAATACTCGCCCGAGGAGCTGCCAGGCCTCATCGAGCTCATCTGCGAGGGGCGCGCCGACGTGGTCTACGGCTCGCGCTTTCTCGGCCGGCACCGCGTGTTCCTGTTCACGCACTACGCAGGCAACCGCTTCCTGACGCTCGTCACCAACGTCCTGTACAACACCATGCTGTCGGACATGGAAACCTGCTACAAAGTGATGCGGACCGACGTGCTGCGTTCGATGACGCTGGACTCGGACGGGTTCGGCATCGAGCCCGAGCTCACGGCCAAGATTTTCAAGCGGAACTATCGCGTCTACGAAGTGCCGATCACGTACGACGGACGCAACTACGACGAAGGGAAGAAGATTACCTGGCGCGACGGGTTCGTCGCGCTCTGGGTTCTGTTCAAATACCGGTTCACCGAGTGAATCCGCTCCAGCGCCTGCTAGGGTATGCCCGTCCGTACCGCGGGCGCTTCGTCGTGGCGACCGCCGCGATGGTGCTCTACGCCGCCGCCACCGCCGCTGTCGCGGCGCTCATCCGCCCCGTCATCGACAAGGTCCTGCCCCAGGGCACCGGGCTGCTCGACTGGTGCATGGCCTTGCTCACGGTCTACTTCATCAAGGGCGCCAGCGCCTACGCGTCCACGTACCTGATGACGGACATCGGCCAGCGGGTCGTCCGCGATCTGCGGGACCGGCTCTTCCGGCACATCATCGATCAGTCCGCGACCTTCTTCAGCCGCCGCA
>JALZOC010000828.1 GCA_030857365.1 Acidobacteriota bacterium | reverse complement strand
GCGGAAGCCCTCGACATCCTTGTGCGGCCCGAACGCCAGAATCGGCACGCCGACTCCGATGACGCCCCTGACCGCCTCCCAATCGACCGGGTAGTTGAAGTCCACGATGCCGAGACAGGCTCGCTGGTCGCCGCTTTCCAGGTGGCGGGAGAAGGTCGGCACATCCTGGGCAATCGCCACCGAGTACCCAAGCTGGCGCAGCGAGGTGCGGATTCGCATCCCGAAGAAGAGATCCTTGCTGAGTACTGCGACCAATCCGCGCGCGTTCGTCGAGCGATCGGCGCCGTCCCCGGCGCCTGTTTCTGTTGAGGCAATGGGTTGATCCGTCACGTATCGTTCCTGGCCGAGTGCGCGACAATAATATCACTTTGCGGCGGAAATGATGATCGCCGCGATCGCCACCGGATCGGGATCGCCGTCGAACGGGGGCAAGGTCACCACGAAGGCATCCTCGATCACGCCGGACAATCGGATTTCCTCCAATGCCTCGGCGGGAATCGCTTCGTCGACATTGGTGACCATCATCGCCTCCCGGTGCGGCGCGTAGCGGCTAACCTGCATGCCCGCGATGTTGACGCCGTAGCGGCTGAGGATCATGCCCAGGGTGCCGATCACGCCCGGCTGATCGCGATGGTGGGTAATCAGCACCTCACCGGCGAGTGGCCGTTCGAGCGAGAAGCGGTCGACGGCGACGATACCGGCGTGTACGCGGTCCCAGGTGACGGTCACGGTGTGCGTCGATGTGCCCCGGACCTCGAACTCGAATTGCGGGAGGGAAGCGTCCGCGTCGTCGTGAGTGGGACTGTCGACCTGCACGCCGATATCGAGCGCCACCACGCGGGCGTTGACCGCCGTGACCCGGCGTCCCAGCCAGCGTTGCAACGACGCGCTCAACGCCGCGCCGAGGACGTGTTCGGCGACATCGGCAGCGACCTGCCCGTGGACCGTGAGCCGGACGCGGTGCGGTATCTCCGGCACGAGCACCGAGAGCAAGTGACCTGCCGCCCCGGCCACGGTGGTCAGGCGCCTGAGCGCAGGTCCGTCGAGCGTCGCCTGCGGCAAGTTAACGGCGTTCGGCACGGCTTCGCCGCGCAGCGCGGCCACGGTCGAGGCGCCGATCACCCGGCCGACGGCTTCGAGCGCCTCATAACTTGACCCTGCTGTGTGGGGCGTGACCACCACGTTCGGGAGTCCGAACAGGGGACTCTCGTGGCATGGCTCCTGGGTGAAGACATCGACCCCGGCCGCCGCGATCCGGCCGGAGCGGAGGGCGATTGCCAGCGCATCCTGGTCCACCACGTCCCCGCGCGCCATGTTGAGCACGATCGCACCCGGTTTCAACTGCTCGATCGTGGCGCTGTTCAGCATGTGCCGCGTTTCGGATGTTGAAGGCACGTGAAACGACACGACATCGGACGACAGGAGGAGCGTCTCCAGAGACACGGACTCGACACCGAGTTCCTCGAACCGGGCGGGCCGGACGAGCGGATCATACGCAATCACCCGCATTTCGAACGCGGCCAGGCGTTTGGCCACGACCGTCCCGACTCGCCCCAGCCCGACGATGCCGACCGTTCGACCGCGCAGGTCGATTGGCTTGATCTGCTTGCGTTGCCACTGGCCGGCGTGAGTCGAGGCGTTCGCGAAGGGAATCTGCCGGGTCAGGGCGAGCAGGACGGCAACCGTGTGCTCCCCGGCCGAGGTCGCATTGGCCCCCGGCGCGTTGAGCACCACCACCCCCGCCCGCGTCGCCGCGTCGAGGTCGATGTTGTCGACGCCCACCCCGGCCCGGGCCACAACTTTCAGGCGCCGGGCGGCGGCGAGCACCTCCTGGGTGACCTCCGTTTCGCTGCGGACGACCAGCGCGTCCGCTTCGGAAATCGCGGCGAGGAGGGCGTCGATGTCCGTGCCGTCGACATCGACCAGCCGGGCGGCGGCCGCGAGTTGCTCACGCGCAACCTCGTGAATGGCATCGCTGATCACGATCAGGGGCGCGTGCTCCCCGGTGGAAATCTCCACCGGCGGCAGCGAGGCCGTGATCGCCTCCCGCCGGCCCGTAGTGGCCGCCATCAACCGGATCCGGGCGGCGATCTCCGGCAGCCCGCTTACCGGCACGATTCGCGGGTCGTCGGCGCGATGGGGATGATGGAGATCGTCGATCAGGAAACAGGTGATCCCGCCCGCCGCGTAA
>JALZOC010000136.1 GCA_030857365.1 Acidobacteriota bacterium | reverse complement strand
CTGGAGATCAACCCGCGCCTCGCGGACGCGGAGCTCCTGCTGGCGGAGCTCGATCTCGACAATACCAAGTACGACGCCGCGCGGGAACGGATCGGCCGCGTGCTCGGCTGGAACGGTTCCAACCTCGACGCGATTGCGCTCGCCGCCGCAATCAAGTACGTGCGCGGCGATCCGGCCGGGTTCGACGCGTACGTGAAGCGGGCCCTTGCCATCAACCCGTCCTTCGGCGAGGTCTTCCGCGCCGCGGCGGGTCTGGCGGCGCGCAACTACCGCTTCGACGAAGCCGTCGCGCTGGCGAAGCAGGCCACGGCGCTCGAGCCGTGGAACGGGCGCGCCCACGCCGAGCTGGGCATGCACCTGATGCGCACCGGCGATGAGGCCGAGGCCCGAAAGGTGCTGGACCTGGCCTTCCGGCTCGATCCGTATGACGTGGTCACCTACAACCTGCTCGCGCTGCTCGACAGCCTCGAGAAGTTCGTCGAGATCCGCGAGGGGGACATCATCCTCAAGCTTCACCCGGAAGAGGCCGCGGTCATGCGCGAGTACGCCATGCCGCTCGCACAGGAGGCGCTGAAGACGCTGTCCGCGAAGTACGGCCACACGCCCCGCGGCCCAATCCTGGTCGAAGTGTTTCCGAAGCACGACGATTTTGCCGTCCGCACGCTGGGACTTCCCGGGATGCTTGGCGCGCTCGGCGCCTGCTTCGGCCGGGTCGTCACGCTCGATTCTCCTCGCGCGCGCGATCCGGGGTCGTTCTCCTGGCAGGCGACGCTCTGGCACGAGATGGCGCACGTCGTCACGCTGCAGATGTCCAACCAGCGCATCCCGCGCTGGCTGACGGAAGGCATTTCCGAATACGAAGAAGGCCAGGCGCGTCCGGAATGGGGACGTGAGATGGCGGTCCCGTTCGCGCTCGCGCTCGAGCGGGGCAAGGCGTTGAAGCTTGCCGATCTGAACTCTGGATTCACGCGTCCAGACACGGTTGCACTGGCGTACTACCAGGCCTCCCTTCTCGTGGATCACATCGTGCGCACGTTTGGCCACGAGAAGCTGCAGGCGCTCGTCCGATCCTACGGCGACGGGTTGGAGGGGGACGCCGCGGTGGAACAGATGCTCGGGGTGTCCCTGGATGACCTGCAGGCATCGTTCGACAAGGCCCTCGACGCGAAGTTCGGCGGGTTGCGCGCGGCGCTGCGCGATGCACCCGACGCGAGTGCCCCGGCGCGGGCTGATGGGCCCATGCTGCGCACGCGCACGGGCGTCGACCTCGCGGAGCTGAGATCCGCTGCCGTGTCCCGTCCCGGCAGCTACGTGGCGCAGCTCGCCTACGGCCAGGCTCTCGCGGCCGGCGGCGATCGTGCCGCGTTCGGGCCCCTCGAGAAGGCGGCAGAACTCGTCCCCGACACCGCTGGAGACGACACTCCACACGCCATCATGGCGCGCCTGGCGGAACAGCTCGGCGACTCGGCACGCGCGATTACCGAGTACAAGGCAGTCCTCGCGCAGGATCACACGACGGTCGAGGCGGCGCGGAAGCTTGCGGCGCTCGCGGAGAAGGCCTCTGACACGGACGCCCTCACAACGGCGCTGCAACGCGTCGTGGCCATCGACCCGTTCGATCCCGCGGCGCACACCGGGCTCGGCCGACTGGCCCTCAACGCCGCCGACGCGACCACTGCCGTTCGTGAGTTCAAGGCGGCGCTTGCCCTCGGTCCGGCGGATCGAGCCTCGGCGCACTGCGACCTTGCCGACGCCTTCCTCCTGGCGCGGCAGCGCGCCGACGCGAAAACGCAGGCGCTCGCCGCGCTGGAGATCGCCCCCAGCTACGATCGCGCCCAGGAGCTCCTGCTGCGCGCAATCCAGGAACCCGCCGGGGCCGGCCAATGACCCGCCTGCTGCCCGCAGCGACCGCCGCCGGTCTGCTGCTGTGGGCAGCGGGTGCCGCCCCGGGCGGCCGGACCGCCGAGGCCCAGAGTTCCGCCCGGCGCGACCCGCGCTACGCGGGGCTGGAATGGACGTTCGCCCGCATCCGCTACACGGCGTGGACGCTGCCGCCCGGGCGCTACAGCCCGGAAGACGAGCCGTGGTTCATCGATGCTCCCGCGGCGGAACAGAATCTCTCGCGGCGGATCCGGACGGTCACCGCGATCCACGTCGGGGATCCCGTCGTGCTCACGCTCGAGGATCCCAACCTCTGGACCTATCCCTGGATCTACATCGTCGAACCCGGTACCCTTCGGCTGAAAGAGACCGAAGTGCCGATCCTCCGCGAGTTCCTGCTCCGCGGAGGGACCCTCACCTTCGACGACTTCCACGGTCCCATCGAATGGGCGAACATGGAAAGAGAGATGCGCCGGGTGTTTCCGGGCCGGAAGATCGTCGACCTTCCGCCTGACCACCCGGTGTTCCACTGCTTCTATGAGTTCGACGGGTATCCGCCGATGCCCGGCCTGGGCCCCTTCCTCCTCGGACGCACCTGGGAAAAGGGAGGATACGTCGCCCGGCTTCGCGCGATCGAGGACGACAACGGCCGTGCCATGGTGCTCATCAACTGGAACGTGGACATGGGCGACGGCTGGGAATGGTCCAACGCGACCGACTACCCGGGGTACGTGAAGCACACCGCCACGGCCTACCGGATGCAGATCAACCAGATCGTTTACTCGCTGACCCACTGATGCGTCCGAGCCCGACAACCGACATTGCCGCGGCGGCCGACCGGGTCGCGCGAGGCCGGGAGCGGATCCTCTTCGAGATCCGGAAGGCGATCGTCGGACAGGACGCCGTGATCGATCAGGCGCTCATCGCCTTGTTCACGGGGGGCCACTGCCTGATCACCGGAGTGCCGGGTCTCGCGAAGACGCTGCTCATCAAGACCATCGCCCGCGTCCTGGACCTCTCGTTCAAGCGCATCCAGTTCACGCCCGACTTGATGCCGGCCGACATCACGGGCACCGAGGTGCTGGACGATGACCGGGGGCACCGTTCACTGCGGTTTGTCCCCGGCCCGATCTTCGCGCAGATCGTCCTGGCCGACGAGATCAACCGGACGCCCCCCAAGACGCAGGCCGCGCTTCTCGAGGCGATGCAGGAGTATCACGTGACCGCGGCGGGCCACACGTACCCGCTCGATCGCCCGTTCTTCGTCCTGGCGACGCAGAATCCGATCGAGCTCGAGGGAACGTATCCCCTCCCGGAAGCGCAGCTCGACCGCTTCATGTTCAACATCGTCATGACCTATCTCTCCGAGGACGAAGAGGTGCGGGTCGTGACGAGCACGACCGGGCTCGAGACTCCCGCCCCGTCACGCGTCTTCACGGGGCCGGACATCCTGGAGATGCAGCAGCTCGTGCGGCAGGTCATCGTCGCGGAGGAGGTTGCGCGGTATGCCGTGCGCCTCGTGGATGCCTCGCGTCCGGGCCGGCAGGGCAATCTCGAGTTCGTCCGCGAGTGGGTGAAATGGGGAGCCGGGCTGCGCGCCTCGCAGGCGCTCATTCTCGCCGCCAAGGCGCGCGCGCTGATACTGGGCCGTTATCACGTGTCGGTTGCCGACATTCAGGCGCTCGCGCATCCGGTGCTGCGCCACCGCATCATTCCGAACTTCTACGCGGAGTCGGAGCGCATCACATCCGACCACCTCGTCGATCGGCTCCTCGAGGCCGTCTCCACGCCGCGGAGCGGGATGTAAGCCGTGTCACGCGCCCCGTCCGCGGCCCGCCGCGATCTCAGGTTCCTCGATCCCGCGATTCTTGCGCGGCTCGGGACGATGGAGCTGAAGACGCGTACGGTCGTGGAGGGATTTCTGTCGGGATTGCACCGCAGCCCCTCGAGAGGCTTCAGCGTCGAGTTCGCGGAGTACCGCCAGTACCTGCCGGGCGACGATCTGTCGGCTGTCGACTGGAAGGCGTATGCGAGGAGCGATCGGCCCTGCATCAAGCGATTCGAGGAGGAAACCAACGTCGCGTGCCACCTGCTGCTCGACGTGAGCGCCTCGATGGGGTACCGGGGCGCGGCTGCGATGACGAAGCTCGAATACGGCGCGGTGCTCGCCGGGTCCCTGGCGTACCTGATGAACCGCCAGCGTGACGCCACCGGGCTCATGACCTTCGACGACGAGATCAGGCTGCGGATGCCGGCGCGCGCGCGGTCCAGTCACCTCCACGCCGTGCTGCTGGCGCTCGACAGGCTGCGGCCCGGCGCCGCGTCCAACGTGGCGCGTCCGTTGAACCAACTCGCGCGCGCATTGCTGAAGCGCAGCCTCGTCGTCCTGATCTCGGACCTGCTGGACGATCCAGTCCGGCTCCTGCGCGGTCTGAAGCAGCTGCGCGTCCGCGGGACGGACGTCGTCGTGTTCCAGATCCTGGACAGCGACGAAGTGACGTTCCCCTTCCGGGGCTCGTCGCGCTTTCGCGACCTCGAGAGCGCGGCCGAAGTCGTCGCGGATCCGGCCGCCGTGCGCGCGGGCTACCTGCGGGAGCTCGATCGCCTGACCGCGACGTACACCCGTGAGCTGGCGGGCGCGGGGATCGACTACGTGCGGCTCGACACGTCGCAGCCGCTCGACTTCGCGCTCCAGGCATATCTGTCGAGGCGCGGGCGAAGGAGCCAGGCCTGAGCTTCCTCTATCCGGTCTTTCTCGCGGGTGCGGCCGCGGCGGCCATTCCGATCGCGCTGCACTTCCTGCGACGCGAGATCACGCCCGAGGTGCCGTTCAGCGCCGTGCGGTTCCTGCGCAGCTCGCCTGTTCCACAGGCGGAGCGCAGGCGGCTCCGGGATGTGTTCCTGCTCGCCGCGCGGGTCGCCGCGCTTCTGCTCCTGGCGGCGGCGTTCGCACGCCCGTACCTCCCCGGGGCTGTCTCCGCCGCCGCCGGGATCCGGATCGTTGCCGTCGATCGATCGTTCAGCATGGCGGCGCCCGGCCAATTCGCAAGGGCGCTCGTCCATGCGCGCGATGCGGTGAACGAAGCCGGCGCGGGGGAGCGCATCGCCGTGATCGCGTTCGATGAGGGAGCGGAGGTACTTGCCGAGCCAGGCCCGGCGGCCGAGGCGCGTGCGGCACTGGCCCGAATCGAGCCGTCCTTCCGCGGCACGCGGTACGGCCCACTCTTCGCCAGGGCCTCGGATCTGGCGGACCGCGCCACGGGGCGGTTGATTGTGATTACCGACCTGCAGCGGGCCGGGTGGGACGACGGGCGTTCGCAGGCAGTCTCCGGGCTGCTGCAGGTCGAACTCCGCGACGCGGGCCCCCCGCCGCCCAATCTTGCCGTGATTCGCCTGCGCGTCCATGCGAACGGGATCGTCGCCTCGATCAGTAACTCGGGACCCGAACCTCGCGCCGGGCGGCTGCACGTGGAGCGCGATGGACGCGTCGCCGCGACCGCTGCCTATGCGGCGCCTGGAGAGGCGGTCACCGAGGTGACGATTCCGTTCGACGTGCCCGGCGACGGCGCGCTTTCTGTGGGCATCGGGGACCAGGAGGGGTTCGCCGCGGACAACGTACGGTTCCTGAGCCTCGACGCGGCGCACCCTGACGCCGCGCTCATCGTGGCATCCGATGCGGCTGGTTCGGGCATGTATCTGTCTCGGGCGCTCGCGGCGCGGCCTCGCGGCGCCGACACGGATCGAGCACGCGAGCGCGACGCCTCCGCCCGGGCCCTCGCGACTGGGGATCTCTCGCCCTATGCCGCCGTGGCGCTGTTGTCGACCAGGAGTCTCGACCGCCGCGGCCGCGACGCCATCGCCGCGTTCGTCCGTTCGGGCGGTGGGGTGTTCGTGGCTGCGTCGCCGGACGTCGAGCCCGTCGTTCTCGCCGCCATGTTCGATCTGGGAGACGCATTATCGGGGGTCGAGGACGCTCCCGGCGCGCGGTCGCTGTCGGTGACCGACCTTCGGCATCCCATTTTTCAGCCGTTCGCGGCCGTCGGCCCGAACCTCGGGCAGATCCGGTTCGAACGCGCCTGGCGCATCCGCCCGAACGGCTGGGCCGTACCGGCACGCTTCTCGGACGGGACGCCCGCACTGCTCGAACGCCCTGTCGGCCGTGGCCGCCTGGCACTGTTTGCGTCCGACCTCGACCGCCGCTGGAATGAATTTCCAGTGCACGCCTCGTTCGTCCCGTTCACCGTCGAAGCGGTGCGATACGTCGGGGCTGGCGCGGATCGCCGACTCGATTACTCCGTCGCGAGCGTGCCGGCAGGCGTACCCGCAAGACCCGGGATTTACCGTCGCCCGGACGGCCGGTTCGCTGCCGTGAATGTCGATCCGCGCGAAAGCGACACCACCCGTGTCACGCCGGCTGAATTCGCCGCCATGGTCGAGCACTCGCCCGGCGTGTCGACCGGGGGGGCGGATGTGCAGGCTCGCGAGGCCGAAGCCCGCCAGAGCTACTGGCAGTGGGGGTTGCTCCTGATGATCGGCGCGCTCGTGGCAGAATCGTTCATCGGGAGAGCGAAGCCGTGAGCACCAGCAGACACGAGCCGCACAGCGAGATTCGGGAGCGCCTCGCGCGTGTGCGGGCGCGGTGGGTCCTGCAGGCGCGGCTCAAGGGGGCGGGTCCGTGGATGGCTTGCGCCGCAGCCGCTCTCGCTCTCGGAGCGCTGGTGGTTCGGCTGGGTCAGATCCGTGGACTCACGCTCCTCCTGCTGATGGCTGCCAGCGTCATCCTCGCGGTGGCCGCGCTTTGCGCGGCGGTGGTGCGAGCG
>JALZOC010000827.1 GCA_030857365.1 Acidobacteriota bacterium | reverse complement strand
CGCCTGCCCCCTCTTCGGCACTGACCGAATACCCGAAGGACTTCGCGTTCGACAGGCTCCAACCCAACTGCACGGCGCTGCGTCGCGCGGTGTCCACGACCGGCGTCTCGCAGGTAGGGCAATCGAGCACGTCGCGCGAGGCGTGGAACGCGGCCAGCGTCGTCGAGGACCAGCGGACGCGCCTCACCGGGAGCAGGGCGCCGGCGGTGAGCTCACGAGATCGTCTTTCTCCGTCCCGCCAGCCCGCCACCGTATCGGATGCGCGTGCGAACAGCGTGGGCGACCAGCGGGAGTAGGTGTAATCGAGCTGCCAGTCAGGACGGTTGCGCGGGACCGCCCACGCGCCTGTCGCGATGTAGGCGTGTCGGCCGAGCGCGTCGAAGCCGCTCGTCGCGGCGCCGAGGAACAGGTCGTCGTTGCGCGTCTCGATGAGGGGCACCCAGTAGCGCGGCGCCAGCGTGGGCCATGGGGAATACGGTGAGTCCTTCAACCGGGGAACGTCCGCCGAATTCCCGGCAGCCGCGGGCGCGGCGATGGCGGGGCCCGGTGCAGCGGGAATCGGCGCCGACCACTCCGCCAGGCCGAAAGGCAGCGAGTGAAGATCGTAGCCGTCCGCCGTGGAGGCGACGAACACGAGCTCGCCTCCGTCGGGCGACAAGACAGGTGTTCGGGCATCCGCGCCGGTTCCACGCAGCCTCCGTACGCTGCCGGTCGCCGTATCGGCAGCGTAGATCCGAAAAGACGCGCCGTCGCGGTCCGACGAGAACAGAAGCCCCGATCCATCGGGCAGCCACACGGGGCCGACGTTCCGGCCCCGTGCGCTGCCCGCCACCGTGCGGACCTCTCCGGTCGCGACCTCGACGACGACGATGTCCGATCCGCCACCAAGCTGGCGGCGTTCCGCCGCGATGAACCGCCCGTCGGGAGACCACCGCGGGGCCGAGAACTCGGCGCCGTCCTCAGAGACGAGCGGCACTGGCCGGCCGATCTCCCCGGGGACCGGCATGGCCAGCGTGGCGAGCAAGCGGCGTCCTGCCGCCTGCACGGTACAGACAATCGTCCGCCCGTCCGGCGCCACGTCCGCGTCGGCGGCGCGAGCCTCGCGCGTCACACGCCGGGTGCCGCCGCCCTCTACGTCTACCGCGTACAAGTCCGACTGCACATCGCCGTGACGGACGACTTCCAGCTGGCTGAACACGAGCGTCCCGCCGGCGCTCGACATCCGATCGCCGTGATACCTGGTGGCCACGCGCCGCGGTGCCAGGCCATTCCCGCGCCATTCCATGATTGCCGGAAAGCCGTGCGGGTTCGCGACGGAGTAGAACAGGCGGCCGTCGCGGGTGAAGTGCGGTGCCCTCACGTTGAATCCGTGCATCGTCCGGCGTCTGGCGCGCACCTCCTCGTCGTCTTGCGTGAGGCGGCTCGACACGTCGTTCTCGAAATCATTCCAGAGCATCCCGAGCGCCCGCCCGAACACCCGCCGATACGCCCGGGACCCCAAAAAGGGCAGCGACCGCGACGTCGCTTCCGCGAGCCGCGCGAGCGAGGCCGGGCCATAACGGCGGGCCAGGTACTCGTGGAAATAGACCCCGTAGAGATAAGCGGCGTGGCCTGACGGCCAGTCGATGACGCTCCCTCCTGCCCGGTCGAGCGGCGCGAAGCGTCCCGCGGCCGCGGCACGGTCGAGGATCAGGCGGAAGTCGCCGGCAGGCATCCGGCCCTGACCCGTCTGGACGCTCTCCTCGAACGTCGCGAGGCCCTCAACCTGCCAGTCGGGCAGGAATGCGTTCGGAAACAGTACCGGCACGCGGCCGAAGACCCGCCGGAGCCCGCCCATCCAGCCTCCCGTCTTCTCGAGATGCACGACGTGCGTGTACTCGTGCGCGAAGACGAGCCGCAACCAGTCGTCCGTGTTGCCGATGACGCTGTCGGACGGCGGCGGCACTGCTGCGAGCTCGATCAGGTTGTAAGGGAAGACCGTCGCCCAGCCATTTGAGTGATCGGTCTGATCCACGAGGATGACGCCCACGCGGCCGCGCGGTGCACCGAGGCGGTTGTCGACTGCCGCGGCCACCGCTTCGACGAAGCCTGCGAGCCGCCGCGCGAGCATCTCCTCGCGCTGGTGGAAGTAGATGTCGAACCGCCGGGTGGAGATGGTTCGGAAGCGCAGACGCGGGTCGTAGCGGCTCGAGGC
>JALZOC010000826.1 GCA_030857365.1 Acidobacteriota bacterium | reverse complement strand
CCTTCAGCCTGCCGGCGACGGTCGACGCGGCCCGCGTGCGTGCCGACTACCGCGACGGCGTGCTCACGGTCACGCTCCCGACGCGCGAGGAGGCTCGCCCGAGGCAGATTCAGGTCGACGTGACCGACTAAAGGCTGGGAATCGGGATGGACTTCGAGTGACCTAGAGGGTCATGGCCCATCACGATTCCCACGACGATGCAGCGGACGCTCCCGGCACCGGGCTGGCGCAGCCGATTACGAGCCGGTTTCTTTTCGTCGACGTTGCCGCCCAGCGCGCCAAACAGCTCCGCCGGGGAGCCCTGCCGCGCCTGGAGCGGGGCACCGTCACGACCGGGCACCACAAGCTCGAGCGGGTCGCGATGGAGGAGGTCCGCACGGGCGTCATCCACTACACCCTGCCGACCAACTACGAGGGTGTCACTCGCAGCGGCACGAAGGAATAGGTCCCCCGGAACTTCTCCCGGCCGGGCCGCGTAAGTCCGCTTAGGCGCCCCCTCGAGGCGCCGGGAGTGGACGCATGATCGAGCTTGCCGCACTGGTGTTCCTGCTGGTCGTCGTCTTCACCGTCGTCACACTGGCGGGCGCCCTCCTCAAGCTGGTGTTCTGGGCGATCCTGCTGCCGTTCAAGTTCCTGCTCGGCGTGCTGCTTCTCCCTCTGCTCCTGCTGAAGGCGGCGGTTGCGGGGCTGGCGCTCCTCGTCGTCGCGCCGCTGGCGGCCCTTCTCCTGTTCGGCGTCGCGCTCGTCACTCTCGCGGCACTCGTTGTTCCGCTGCTGCCGATTCTCTGCCTCGCGCTGCTCGTGTGGGTCGTCGTGCGCGCCGCGACGCGCCCCGTCGTCGCCGCCTGACCGTCGTCCGGCGTGCTAAATTGCTCTCCATGAGCACACGGCGTTCTCCCCTCGCGTGGATTGCGTGCGCCGTCGCCGTTCTGCTGCTGTTGCAGGCGCCGGCCGCCCAGGTCGTTGCCCTCGAGCAACCCTCCAGACCATATCGGATCCTCGTGACGAATGACGATGGCATCCGGGCGCCCGGACTGCTGGCGGTGACCCAGGCGCTCCAGACCCTCGGGGAGGTCACGGTAGCGGCGCCGGTCGAGAATCAGAGCGGCAAGGGGCACTCGATCACGACCTCGGACCCCATCCTCGTCGACCCGATCACGATTGCCGGCGCCGTCCGCGCGTTCGCGATTGCCGCGCCACCAGCCACGTGCGTGAAGGTCGCGGTGCGGGCGTTGATGCCGGATCGGCCGGATCTCGTGGTGTCCGGCATCAACCGGGGCTACAACCTGGGAATGGTGACGTATGTCTCGGGCACGGTTGGCGCGGCGCGCGAAGCGGCGCTGATCGGGCTGCCTGCCATCGCGGCCTCGCTCGCGGTGGAAGAACTGAACTACGCGGCCGCCGCGCAGATCGTCAAGCGTGTGGCGGAGATGGTGCGCGCCAATGGACTGGAACCGGGCGTGCTGCTCAACGTGAACATCCCTGCCGGGACGGGGATCGACATCAAGGGGATCCAGCTGACGCGCCAGGGCTCCGGATCAGGCGAGGAGCGCTTCGAGGAACAGAAATCGCCCGCAGGGCGCCGCCTGTTCTGGAGCGTGTGGAAAGAACCGACCGGAGGGGCTGAAGGGACCGACGTCTGGGCGGCGGAGCGCGGGTATGCCTCGATCACACCCCTGCGGGCGGGTGAGTTCGATCAGCAGACGTTCGGGGCGTGGGAGGGGAAGGTGGCCCGGTGATCGGCCGTTCGCCAGACCACGGCGTGACGCGCTCGTACGCCTCGGCGACCCGCAGCACGAGCGCGTCGTCCATCGGACGCCCGGTGAGCTGAAGACCGACGGGCAGCCGTCCGGCGGCGAATCCGCAGGGCACCGTCACGGCCGGCAGTCCGGCGAGATTCGCGCTGACCGTGAACACATCCGACAGGTACATCCGGACCGGGTCGCCCGTCCGCTCGCCGAGCGGGAAGGCGGGCGTCGGGCTCGTCGGCGTGGCGATCACGTCCACCTCCGCGAAGGCGGCGTCGTAATCGCGCGCGATCAGCGTGCGCACCTGCTGCGCCTTCACGTAATAGGCGTCGTAATAGCCGGCGCTGAGCACGTAGGTTCCGAGAATGATCCGCCGCTTGACCTCGCGGCCGAATCCCCCCTCGCGCGATCGTTCGTACATCTCGCCGAGGCTGCGCGCACCGGGGGCG
>JALZOC010000007.1 GCA_030857365.1 Acidobacteriota bacterium | reverse complement strand
ATTCTAACGTGCAACGTCCGACGTGCGATGTGCAACGTGCTACTTGTCTACGTGCTACGTGCTGCTTGTCTCTGCGCGATGTGCCGCTGGTCTACGTGCGATGTGCAACGTGCAACGTGCGTTCATCTGCGCAGGATGAGACCCACCGAAGCGGTCATGTAGCTCAGATGCACCCGCCCGAGCGCGACGGGGCCCTGGTCAGGGCGATTCAGGCTGCTGTAGTACCGCAGATCGAAGCGGAGCCCTCTCCGCTGCGAGAGGAAGCCGACGGCGCCGATTCCGACATTGTAGCCGGCGAAGCCGGAGGCCACGGGTAAAAGGCCGACGCGGTCGAGCTGCGAAGCTCGCATCAGCCCCAATCCGCCGGACACGAACGGCCGCAGACCGTACTCGGTCCAGCGCTGCGGAGCGGTCACCACGACGTTCCCCATCACGGCGTAGGACCGGCCATGCTCCAGCGGCGGCACGAGCGGCCCTGGATCGCCGCGGAAGAATGACGGGATGAATACGGTAATGGCTTCGACGCCGAACACTCCCGGGCCGACGAGCGTCGCGGCCCCGCCAACCTGGAGGTGCAGCTTGCCGCTCCCCATTTCCGGATCGAGCAGCGTGGTGTTGCCCCGGAAGCTGGCGCCGGCCATCGGCGTGAAGTGCCACTCGGCGGACGCCGGAGCAGGCACTCCGAGCGAGGCGACGCAGCAGAGCGCCAGCACTCTCAGCATGCTGCCGCCGGGCGCGTCAGCTCGCCAGCCGCAGGAACAGTGTCGCAAAGACGGACCGGGTCACATCTCCTGAACCGAGCTGGAACGGTGCGCTCAGCCCGTCGCTGTTGGCCAGGAGAATGAAGGTGAGACGCCGCTCCGGCAGCTTGAGGACGAGGGACGAGTAGGCGTTCTGAAGGAGTCCGAAGTGCCACACGACGCGCCCGCCACGGTGCGGCTGGACGAACCAGCCGAGCCCGGAGGGAACCGAGACGCCCTCGCGACGATCTGTGGGACTCCACGCCACCGCGAGTGTGTCGTCGTCGAGGAGAAGGCGCGAGTCCACGGCCGACTCGAAGCGGGCCAGGTCGCGCACGGTCGACACGAGCCCCGCGGCCGCGTTGATGCCGGCGACAGGCACCTCGCTCGGTTCGACACGGCCGCGGCCGTCCACCTTGTACGGGACAGCCATGCGCTCCACCACGGCACGGTATCGATCGAGGTCCTCGGAATCGTACAGCTCCTCGAGTGGCCCCGTGTTCCCGGCCGCCAGATTGGTCCCCGGTACCGAATCGCGCATGGCCAGCCGGTTGAGGAGCCGGTGCGAGACGGTCTTGGCGTAAGGCTGCGGGACGCACCATTCGACCACCGCCGTCAGCTGCGAAAACCGCTCGGGGTTGTAGCTGAACGTGTCGGTCGAGGTGTGGCTCAGGAGCTTGCGGATCGTGACACCACGCTCTTCGGTGCGGATTCCGTAGGTGTCGAGCGGGGCGTCGAGCGACAGCCGACGCTGCTCGACGCACTGCAGCAGGAGAACGGCCGCCAGGGTCGCGGTGGCGTCGCCAACCAGATACGGGGTATCCGGTGTGGCGCGAACCCTTGCCGCGACGTTCTGGAACCCGAAGCCGCGTTCCCACACAATCTCACCGTCCTGAACGACAGCAGCCGACATGCCCGGAATACCGGCCTGGAGCCGCAGCGACTCGAGGTACGCCTCGAGGTTCGGGAAGAAGCCCGACGGCGCCACGAGGGCGACCTGCTGCGCGGGCAGGGCGGCCGCTCCGACGAGCACCGCGGTCGCGACCGCGACAAGCCACCTCCGCGGGTCAGGATGCATGGGCAATCGGCTCACTATCGGAGGAATGTGAACTTCGCCAGCGCGCTGACGTCGTGGCCGTCCCACGGCCAGAGAAACGCGGCGTTGCGCGGTGTCGTGTGCGCGCGAACACGGATGTAGTACTCGCTGTTGGGCTGCAGCGGCACGGTCCTGAAGAGCGGCAGCCGATCGAAATTCGCCGTCAGCCAGTCGCGCACGACTTCCTTGCTGGCGGTCGTTTCCGCACGCTCGATGCGGCCGTCCAGCATCCGGGTGATGCGGTACATGCGCGTCAAATTGTCGTAGCGGACCGTCGCGGTCACGACCGTCGAGGCGAGCGTACGGTCGAACCAGCCGGACGCGCCGCGCCGCAAATCCACCTTGTAGACGAAGCTGACAGTAAGACCGCTGTGCACGGCGGCGTCGACTTCTTCTGTAAACGCCTCGCCGAGCTTGAACGACACGAGCACCTGCCCGTCGCGCGGCAGCGGGGTCACTTCGAGGATCTGCCCGGAGGCCGCCAGCAGCGCGCAGCACGTGAGCCAGGCCAATGATACGAGGCTGAACATCAGATTCGGGTGCCTCATCATAAACGAATAAACGCCGGATGTCACCCCGGCAGTACGGCGGGTTATGATCCGGCGCATGAACCCGGTCCTCTGCTTCGGCGAAGCGCTGATAGATTTCGTGCCGCTCGCCAGGGGCCAGCGCCTGGCCGAGGTCGACACCTTTGCGCGGGTCCCCGGCGGTGCGCCGGCCAATGTCGCGGCGTGCATCGCGCGGCTCGGCGGCAACGCGCAGTTTGCCGGTCAGGTGGGAAGCGACGGGTTCGGCGACTGCATCGAGGCGACGCTCCGGGAGCTCGGCGTCGGCACGCGGTGGCTCCGCCGCACGGCGGTGGCGAAAACCGCGCTGGCCTTCGTGACGCTCAGCGCCGCCGGGGAACGGGATTTCGCGTTTTACCGCGACCCCTCCGCGGACATGCTGTTCTCCCCGGCGAACGTGACGCCGGACTGGTTCGAGGGGCGCGGCATTCTGCATATCGGCACCGTGAGCCTGACGCACCCGGAGTCGCGCGCCGCCACCGAACGCGCGGTCGCGCTCGCGCGCGCGGCCGGCTGGCTGGTGAGCTTCGATCCCAACGCACGACTTGACCTGTGGCCCTCGCCGGATGCGTTCGCCGAGGCCGCGCTGGCGATGATGCCGCTCTGTGACCTCGTGAAGCTCGCAGACGACGAGCTGAGGCTCCTCGGCGGCGGGGTGGAGGCGACTCCCGAGTTCGTGCTTCGCCGCGGCCCCCGCGCGGCGCTCATCACCTCCGGCGCCGCGGGCGCCAGGCTCGTCACCGGCAGCGTGGACATTCGACTGTCCGGCTTGCCGGTGCGGGTCGTCGACACGACGGGTGCGGGCGACGCGTTCGTCGGGGCCTTCCTGTTCGAACTCACACGGCGCAACGTCGCCACCGAGACCCTCGACGCGATGCTGCGCAACACCGCCACGATGCGCGACTGCCTGGGATTCGCGAACGCCTGCGCGGCCGCCTCGGTCACTCGTCGGGGCGCCATGCCCGCCATGCCCACGCTCGCCGACGTGCATGCGCTGATGGATATGCAGCGGTAGCCATCAGCTCTCAGCCGTCAGCTCTCAGCCACCGAGAGCTGAGAGCTGGTAACTAGCCGCTCGACTCGGATATCGTAAAGCGTGCCCGTTTCGACGCAGGACGTGCCCCCCGGTTGCTCCGCTGAGCTCGTCCGAGCTGCGCTTGCGGCGGGCGATCGGCGACGGCGCATCCAGGCCGCAAGCCGCGCCTTCTGGCGTGTGGCTCCCCTGCTGATGGGAGCGTGCGTGGGAGCAGCGGCCCTGACCAGATGGAGGGGTGGATCCGCCGTCCTGCCGGTCGCAATGCTGGCCGGCGGTGCACTGCTGCTTCTCGCGGGCCTCATCTTCATGCGGCGGCCTCATGTCGTCCCGGACGCAGTCGCCGCACGGCTCGACGAGGCGGCCGGCGTCGGAGGCGAGCTCCGAAGTGCGAGCTGGTTTGCGATGCGCGAGAGCCGCGATGCCTGGGCCGACTTTCACCTGGAGCGCGCCGCGCTCCGGCTGCAGACCGCGGACTGGACCGCGTCCTACCCCGCGCCCTCCGCCGCCCGCGCCAAAGCTGTGACCGTCGTCCTCGCTCTGTTTCTGGCGGCCCTGGTGCTTGGGCCCACCCGGGACAGCGCCGGGGCCGGAACGCCCGGCCATTCCCTTCGGGGGAACGGCGCGGCATCGGCGGAAGCGTTGCTGCCGGAGCTCCAACGGCAGCTCGAAGCGCTCCTCGCCGCGGCGGAAGCCGGGAGGGCGACGCCGACCGGATCACCCGCCACCGCTGCCCACCTCCGCGATCTGATCCGCCGGCTGACGGCACTCCGTGACGCCGGTCGGCTGAAGGACCTTGCCCGCGCCATGTCGCCGAGTCCCGGAGGCCGATCCGGCGAGGCCGCGGGAGACTTGAAGGCGATCGCCGATCGCGCCAGGAATGCCGCCCGGATGCCGGGAGTCGCGCCAGAGGCGCGCGAGCCCCTGGAAACACTGGCGGAGATGACGGACTCGGCGCGTGCCTCGCAATTGCGCGCCGACGAATCCGGGGAACCGGTCAGCTCCGCGCAAGCGCGCCGGTCCGATGCCGCGCCGGGGACCAAAGAGGGAGCAGTCGACGAAGCGTCGATCCAGTCCGTGAGCGAAGCCGAGGCCGGCGGGGGCGCGGGCGTCATCATGATGGGCAGCGAGGATGACGCCTCCGGAAAGGTGGCGCCGGGGCTGGGGCTCGGCGGAGGCTCCGACGCGCGGACGGACTCGGGCCGCATGGCGGATCTCGACGCGGCGTTGCGCCGCGAGACCGTCGAAGCGAGTACGGACGCTCCCGGCCAGAGCGTCGAGACCGAGGTGCGCCGGAAGACGGAACACGGAGAAGCCACGGTGACGTACGCCCGCAGCGCCCCCGCCGCCTTCGACCGCGGCCGCGCGGTCGCTCCCCCCGCCGTGCCCGAAAGCCGGCGGACGGCCGTCCACACCTATTTCATCCGCAGGCCATGACCACCTCCCTTGCGATCGAGCAGTCGATCGAGCAGTTCCGCGACCGGTTCCTGCGCATCACCGAAGAAGTCGGACGCCGGATCGTCGGCCATGAGGAGGTCGTCAACCTCACGATCACGAGCCTGCTCGCCGGCGGCCACGTCCTCCTCGAGGGGATCCCGGGAGTCGGCAAGACGAGCCTCGTGCACACACTGGCCGACGTCCTCCACCTCACGTTCTCCCGCATCCAGTTCACTCCCGACCTCATGCCGGCCGACATCGTCGGCACCAACATCGTGCAGGAGCATTCGCACGGCGGAACCTTCTTCGAGTTCCAGCCAGGCCCGATCTTCGCGAACGTCGTGCTCGCCGACGAAATCAACCGTGCCACCCCGAAGACGCAGTCCGCGCTGCTCGAGGCCATGCAGGACGTCAGCGTCTCGGTCGGCAAGACGACCTACCGGCTCGACCAGCCGTTTCTCGTCCTGGCCACGCAGAACCCCCTGGAAATGGAAGGAACGTACCCGCTGCCCGAAGCCCAGCTCGATCGCTTCTTCTTCAAGCTGAAGGTCGTCTACCCGTCCGAAGAGGCGATGCATCAGATCATCGACCGGACGACGAGGGATGCGGACGCGGCGGTGACCCGTGTGGCCGATGGAGCGCAGCTCATGGAGATGCGCCGCGTCGCGCGAGCGGTTCCGATCGCCCGGCCGGTGCAGGCATACGCGATCCGGCTGACGCTGGGGACGCATCCCACGTCCCCGTATGCGGCGCCCCTCGTGAAGCAGTACGTCCGCTACGGCGCGAGTCCGCGAGCCGCGCAGGCCATCGTGCTTGCGGCCAAGATCCAGGCGCTCAACCGGGGCCAGGCGTTCGTCTCGATTGCCGACGTGCGGGGGGTCGCCCTGCCGGCGCTCCGCCATCGCATCCTCCTGAACTTCGAGGGAGAGGCCGACGAGGTGAGCACGGATACGATCGTCCAGGAGCTGCTCGCGAGCGTGGCGACCTCGTGACGCCGCAAGGCTGACGGCCCATGGCCCTCCGGTTCGAAGACGATTTCCTCAGGAAGCTGGAGTACCTCCACGTGGTCTCCAAGCGCGCGTTCGCGGGCCAGAACCGCGCCGACCGCCTGACTCCCAAGCGCGGACGCGGCCTGGAGTTCGCCGATCATCGACCGTATGCCCCAGGCGACGACTTCCGGCACATCGACTGGAAGGCCTACAAACGCCTCAATCGGCTGCTGCTGCGTCTCTTCGACGAGGAGCGGGACCTTCCGATCTACCTCATGATCGACGCGAGCCGCTCGATGGCCGAGCCGGCGAAGTTCGACATGGCGCGGCGCCTGGCCGCCGCGCTCTGCTACATCGGGCTGGCCCATCTGGATCGCCTGACGATCCTGCCGTTTACACGCAGCCTGCGTCCCGAAACGGCCGCGGGACGCGGGAAGGGCCGAATCTTCCGGGTGTTCGAGCTGCTCGAGCGCCTGGAGCCGTCGGGCCCGACCGACCTGCGGCAGTCGTTCAAGGAATTCGCGTCGCGGCCGCGGCAGCTCGGCCTCACGGTCATCATCTCCGACTTCCTCGATCCCGGCGGCTTCCAGGCCGGGCTGAAAATCCTGCGCACGCTGGGCCACGACGTCGTCGTCGTGCACGTCGCGTCCGAGTGTGACCGCGATCCTGGCGCGTTCGGAGACGTGCAGTTCGTGGACGCGGAGACGGGCGACGTACGCGAGATTGAAGTGACGCCCCGCCTCGCCGGCGCCTACGTCGCCGCGTGGCAGGCGCATGCCGCCGACCTCGAGCAGTTCTGCGGCCGGTACAACATCGGGTACGTCCGCGCCGACGCCGAACGTCCGTTCGAAGAGATCATCCTGAAGGCGTTCCGGCAGGGACGTTTCCTCGCATGACCTTCGGCGCGATGCCAGCGGCGCAGGCGTGGCTGCTGCTCGGCGGCGCCGCAGCGCTCGCGGCATGGCTCTTCCTGCGCAAGCTGCGCCCGCCGCGGATGCTCCTCGCCTCCCTGCTGCTCTGGCGCCGCGTGCTCGACGAGCCGCGTGCGCTCACGCTCTGGGAGCGGATCCGCCGCGCGGTCTCGCTCGTCCTGACGGTCGCCATCGCGCTCGCGCTTGCCCTCGCCGCCACGCGTCCAGGCGTTCGTTCGTCCGCGCCGGCCGCCGCGCGGGAACGTGTGCTGATCGTGATCGATTCCTCGTGGTCGATGCTGGCACGAACCGGCAGCGGCGAATCGCGCTGGGAGCGCGCCGTGGCGCAGGCGCGAAGGCTTGCCGCCGGGGCCGGCAGCGAGACCGCTGTTGCCACGACGGCCGACGGCCTGGTGCAGGGGCCCACCCTCGACGCGACGCTCCTGGACGCCGCCCTCGACCGGATTGCTCCCGCCGGCGGAGACGCGACGGCATGGCCGCGCCTCGCGCGAACCGATACGGTCCATTTCATCACCGACGGCGGCCTGCCGCGCCGGCTGCCCGCAGGCGTGATCGTCCATTCCGTCTTCGAAGCGGCTCCCAACGTCGGCGTGACGGCGTTCGATGTCCGGCCATCACTCTCGCCGGGGAACGGCGGAGAGGCCTATCTGGAGATTGCGAACTTCGCGCCACTGGCACAGACGGTGGACGTCACCCTCACCCGCGGAGAGACGCCCATCCTGCATCGCCAAATGCCGATTGGCGCAGCGCAGACGCTGCGCCAGGTGCTGCCCCTCGGCCGCGGAGGCGAGGGAGCGTTGCAGGTGCGCGTCGACGCCCCCCGGAACGCATTGCCGGCAGACGACGAGGCGTTTGCGTGGATTCAGCAGGCGGATCGCGTGCGGATCGCGGTCGTGGGTCAGCAGACCAGCTGGCTGCGCCCGCTGCTGCTCGGGAACCCGGACGTGAGCGCAACCTTCGTCGATCCGTCGAAGTACGATCTCCCCGCGCCAGGCGAACGCGAGACCCTCGATGCCGATGACCGGGAGGCCCTGATCATTTTCGACAGGTGGGCGCCCCAGGATCCTCCCGCACGTCCGGCCATCTACATCGCACCGCCGGCCGACGTCGCGTGGCTGCGATCGCAGCGGCCCGGCGCCCTGCCGCGCGCATGGGACGGCTCCGAGGAGAGGCAGCCGCGGTGGGAAGCGCACGGAACGCACCCGGTCGTCGCCGGGGTGGATCCTCTCACGCTCGCGATCGAGAAGGCCCGTGCCTATGGAGCTCCCGGTCTCACGGCTGTTGCGCGCTCCCGGCGAGGCACACCGCTCGTCCTCGTGAGCGACACGCCGGTCAGGCGGTTCGTGGTGGTGGCATTCGGCCCGGACGAATCGAACCTGGCGTCCGCGCCAGGCTTTCCCGTGCTCATGGGGAACGCGATCGACTGGCTCGCGCGCCCCGACGCGCGCGCTCCGCAGCGCACCGGCCTGTCCTCGTTCAATCCCGCAACGGCGCGGGTGACGGGACCGGGCGGCCGGCAGGTGCCGCTGATGCGAATGGACGGCGCGATGCTCGGAACGCTTCGGACGCCCGGGCTGTACGTCGCCGAAGGTGCCGGCGCGACGAGCAGGTTCGCCGTGAACGTCAGCGATCCGCAGGTCTCGAACACCGCGCGTACGACGTTGTCGCCTGGCGACCAGGCGCGCGCCGCCGGCCCAGGGCGTTCGCAGCGTCCCTGGTGGATGTACTGTGCAGCCGCGGCATTCGTCCTCGCGCTGGCGGAGTGGTGGACGTGGCAGCGGCGGATCACGGTGTGATGGCGCGCCGGGAGATCCACGTGTGCTGACATGGACCGCGCCTGCCGCGCTCTGGCTGCTGGCCGCCGTGCCGCTCGTGTGGCTCGCGCACCGCTTCGCCCGCACCCGCTTCAACCGAGGACAGCGATGGCTGCAGGCGGGTGTGCGCTCGCTCATCCTGATCGCGCTGGCGGCCGCACTGGCGCGTCCCCTGATCGCGACCAGCTCATCGCGCCAGTCGATTGTGTATGCCGTGGACGTGTCGCACAGCGTCTCGGGCGCCGCGCTCGAAGCCGCCGCGAAGCGGATCGACCTCCTGAACGCGGCGCTGCAACCCGCACATTTCCAGATGGTCGCCTTTGGCGCCACGGCGATGGTCGTGGACGGCACGCGCGGCCTTCGTCACCTCGTCCAGGCCGAAGGGGTGGCACCTGGCGCGTCAGCGATCGACAGGCGCGGCACCGACCTGGCGGCGGGGCTGGACGCGGCGCGCGGCGAGCTGGCCACCGGGCACGTCCCCCGCATCGTCCTGTTCACGGACGGCCGCGCCACGGGCGGCGATGCCGATGCGGCGCTCGCCCGGTTGATTGAGGCACGCATCCCCGTATCGGTCGAACCACTCGCGCCACGTGCGCTGGGGGACACATGGCTCGACAGCCTCGATCTGCCGGACCGGGTTCCCGCCGGCGCGGCCTTCACCGCTTCCGTTGGCGTCGGGAGCCAGCGCGGCGGTCCGGCGGTCGTCCAGCTCCTGTCCGGCGGCAAAGTTCTCGCGACCGTCTCGCTTCCGCTCACGAACGGGGTGACGCAGGTTCCGATAACGGCGGTGCTCACTGCACCGGGCGGGCACGTCATCCAGGCTGCCGTGAAGATCCCCGGAGACCCGCTCGTCGACAACGACACGCTCGAGCGCGGGGTGTGGGCGGACCCGCGGACGAGGGTGCTGTATGTGGAGCGCACCGCGTCGAGTGCACGGTATCTGGCGGATGCGCTGACGGCGTCGGGGTTCCAGGTGACGGTCCGTCAGCCCTCAGGTCTGCCGTCGACCGAGGCGCAGCTGGATCCCTACGACGTCGTCGTGCTGAGCGACGTGCCCCGTGCCGCGTTCAGCGCGGCCTCGATGTCGGCCCTGCAAGGCTGGGTGGAGACCGGCGGGGGGGGCCTGCTCGTGGCGGGTGGAGAGGCCGTCTTCGGCGAGGGTGGCTACAGGCACACGCCGATCGAACGGCTGACGCCGGTCACGTTCGAGCGCCGGGAAGAGCCCGAGGTCGCGCTCGTGCTCGTGCTCGATCGCTCGTGGAGCATGGCAGGCGCGTCGATGGATCTGTGCAAGGCCGCGGCACAGGCGGCCGTGGACGTCATGACCGACGAGCAGTCGCTGGGCGTGCTGACGTTCAACGACAAGTTCGACTGGGACATCACGCTGCGCACGGTCGGGACCAACCGCGACGACATCCGCAGAAAAATCGCGGCGATCGAACCGGGGGGCCATACGCTCATCTATCCCGCCGTCGAGCAGGCGTATCTGGCGCTTCGCACGGCGAAGGCCAGGGCAAAGCACGTGGTGCTGCTGTCGGACGGCCGCTCGTATCCGGATGAGTACGAAACGCTCGTCTCGAAGATGGCAAGTGCGCGGATCACGGTGTCGACCGTCGCCGTCGGCCCTTCCGCGGATCCGGAACTGCTGCGCAACATCGCGAAGTGGGGCAAGGGGCGCGCCTATCAGGTGGCGGACGCGCAGGAGCTTCCGCAGATTTTCGTGAAGGAAGCCCGGAACGCCGCCACCGCCTCGTTCGACGAAAAGCAGATCGGCGTCGTCGTGAAGACCCCGGCCTTCCTGAGCGGCACCGATTTGACGAACGTTCCCCGCCTCAAGGGACGCACCGCGACGGTCATCAAGGATACGGCGCTGGAAATCCTGACGACCGACGAAGGGGATCCGCTGCTCGCGTTCTGGCCGGCGGGCCTCGGGCGCACGGCGGTCTTCGCCTCGGACGTCAAGGATCGCTGGGCTGCCAACTGGGTGACGTGGCGTGGCTACGGGCCGTTCTTCAGTGCCGTGATCCGCGCGCTCGAACGCCGCCGGCCCCCTGCCGCGGCGCTCGACGTGGTGCCCGGACCCATCCAGGGCACCGTGCGATCGGTCGGCATCGCCGTGGAAGCACGCGATTCGAATGGCCGCTACCGCGACCTGCTGCACCCGGTGGCCCAGGTGCGCGTCGCCGATGGTATGCCGAGGGACATCACGCTCAGGCAGGTGGCGCCAGGCCGGTACGAGTCCACGCTGGTCGCCGACGCCCGCACTCCGCTTGCCGTGCGCCTCGAAGGGGATCCGGGCGCAGCCCCCGGCGTCTCCGCCCGGGTCGTGCTTCCGGACGCCGCCGCCGAATACCGGTTCCGCCCGGCCGATGAACCGCGCCTGCGTGCGATGGCCGCGGCAACGGGAGGGGCCTGGCGTCCGGGGCCGGAGGCGCTGACCAACGCGGCGGGCGACCGCCGGACCGAACGGCGGCCGATCTGGAGCATGCTCATCACCGCCGCCCTCTGCCTGTGGTTCCTGGACGTCCTGCTGCGGCGGGTACGCATCTTCGAGCCGAAGGTCGGATAGAACGGGCCACAATTGGCACGCAAGTGGCAACAATCGGGCAGGTTCGGCCCGACGTGGAGGTAGCTCATGCGACGATCCCTCATCATCCTGTGTCTCCTGTTCGCCTCGGCTGTGCTCGCGGCCGCGCAGGCGCCGCGGATCACGCGCATCGAGTTCCGTCCGGCGCCCGAGGATGAAGGGGGCGGCGTCATCATTTCCCTCCTCGGGTCCGGCCAGTGCGCCTACACGATCGATTACGGGGACGGCACGAACGAGCGCCGCAGCGCCGAACTTCCGGACGAGATGCGGCACGCCTACCGGGCGGACAGCGAGTATTCGCTCGTGGCGACGCCCGAGCCGCCCTGCGAGGGCACGGCGCGCGCACGGCTCGACATCCGGGCGATCCGACAGGGGATCTGGAGCGTGACCGTCGCCCCGGGGCCGTCGACGGAACGGCCGGAGATCGTGGCGACGGTGGAGGGACGCGGCGACTGTGCCGTGGGGCTCGATTTCGGCGACGGCAAGCAGCAGCGCGTCGAAGGCACGCTTCCGCTCAAGGTCGCGCACGCGTACGAAAAGGAGGGCGCCTACGAACTGCGTGCCGCAGCCGAGGCGCCCTGCCGAGGAGACGTGCGCGTGCAGGTCGAGGTGCGGCGGTAACACCGCACCAGCCCCGCGGGTCTACTGGAACAGCTGCGGAACGAACTCGTTCAGATAGTTCTGCCAGTTGATCCACGTGTGGCCCCGGCGTTTCCGTGAACGTCGCGTTCAGCCCGTGCTTCTTCAGCAGCTCCACCGTGGCACGGGTGGTCGTGATCAACCCGTCGTCCTTGCCTGTCGGAAACCAGAACAGCTTCAGGCCTTTCCTCAGCGAAGGATTATTGAAGTTGTAGCGATACGCTCCGGGGTCAATCGGCCCGATCGTCACTTCCCAGACCCCGTTGTCCGCCTTCGTCAGCTGCGTCGTCTGCCCCACGCCGGGGATGTCCCCCGCGGCCAGCCGAATCGCCTGCGCCTGCGGCGCGTAGATGCGAAACGCCAGGCGGCGATCAGCCATCACCTCTGGAGACACGACCACAGGGCCCTGTGCGCCGCGTCCGCCACCTCTCCCCGTCTGCAGCGGCGGCGCGCCCGCGCGCCCCTCCTGTGCGGCCGGCCACGACGCGGATGAAAGAACAATCAGAGCAGATACTGCCAGGCAGGCAGCGGAGGTTCAAGGAATAAACCGGCGATTGCAGTGAGGTCCTGAGAAAGGCAGGGGGAGGGCGGTGGTGCTCCGTCGGACTCAGTACCGGCGCTTCTGCTGCCGGATCAGGTCGAACTTGGCCGTGTCGGCGATCGCCATCACGGCCATGACCCCGGCCTGGATGGGATCGGTCACGACGAGGTCCGCGGCGTCAGGGACGCTGCCGGCCATGTTGAGCGAGATGACGTAGAGACCGTTGCGGCGAACGTCCTCGACGGCGTGCGTGATCTCCCCGCCCATGAGGGATCCGGCGAGGACCAGCAGGCGCACACGCGGCAGCCGCACCACGGCCCGGACCGCCGCCGCAAGCTCCGCCTCGCCGACAAGCGGGATGGTGTCGACCGAGATTCTCTCGCCTCGGATGTTGTGACGATCCGCCTCGGCGATGGCCCCGAGGGCGACCTGTCCTACCTGCGCCCCGCCGCCCATGACAATGATTCGCTTGCCGTAGATCCGGCTCAGCGACGGCGTCTCCTCGAGCGCGACGACGCCCGGGAGCGCGCGGAGGCTGGTGGCGACCGCCTCATGGCCACTGCGGGACGGTGTGAACTCGAAGTAGATGTCGGATTCCTGCCCGCGGCTGTGCATGTCGACGTAGGTGATATTCGCCTGGTGGTCGGCGAGTACGCGCGTGAGCGCGAAGAGCATCCCGGGCTGGTCGGAGACCGTCACACGCACGGCGTGCACGTTCGGCACGCTCGTCATGCTTCCGCCGACACGGCCGCGATGAGCGCCTGGATATATCCGAAGGCGTGCGCGAACGCCTGGGCCCCTCTCGTGTCCCCCGGGATGGCGGGCACGTGGTCGGGCATCATCATGCCGTCGAAGCCGATTTCCTTGTAGACGCGCATGGCCCGGAGCATGTCGACGTCGCCGTTGTCGATGAACGTCTCATGAAACCGCAGGAAGCCTCCCTGGATGTTCCGGAAGTGCACGTTGAAGATCTTGCCGCGCGACCCGAAGTACCGGATCACATCGAAAATCTCTTCGCCTGGGCGGGCGAGCATTTCCGACACCGTGCCCTGGCAGAAGTTCAGGCCGTGGTACGGACTTGCCGCGATCTCCACGAACCGCTTGAGCCCCGCGACACTCCCGAGAACCGTCTCCACGCCGCGATACCCCTTGCCCGGCGGCATCCCCGGGTCCTGGGGGTGGCACGCCATGCGGACCTTGTGCTCCGCCGCGACCGGGATCACACGCTCGAGAAAATAGGTGATCCGCTCCCAGTAGGCGTCCGCGTCCACGCGGCCCGCCTCCGTCAGCGGCGGATCCTGCCGGGCCTCGTCGTAGACGAAGGTGCTGTACCGCGCGCCACCGCGCCCGGGCGTGCTCGGCGTTCGCACCACGCCAAGGAGCGTCAGGTTGTACTTCACCGACGGAATGCCGGCCGCCGAGACGTTCCGGATCATCTGGCAGATGTCGTCGATCTCGCGGTCCCGCTCGGGGCTCCTGCCCAGGAGAATGTTCGGGTTCTCCGCCTTCCCGATTGGATGCGAACTCATCGGCAGCGGGACCATGTCGAGTGTTATTCCGAACCCCTCGACACGATCGCGAAGGCGCTTCAGGCCCCCGACCGACCACGCATCATCGAGCCGTGGAGACGGAAGGCGGCTGCAGATGTGCGTCACACCGAGGCCCGCGAGAACGGCAAGTACCTCGTCCGACGAATCATGCTGCGTGCCCACTTTCATCAGCGTCGGACGCCGGGGCGGCTGCGATCCTCGGAGGGGCGCCTCGGATGCGGCAACCGGGGCGGCGCACGCGCCCGCCCCCATACCGGCTCCCGCCAGCCGCATGAAGTCCCTGCGATCCATGTTCCCTCCTTTACGAGTTCCGCACCGAGAAAAACGAGCCCGGATCACGGCGTGAGGACTTTCTGCCACTGCGGGACGAGTGCACGGACCTCGCGCAGTTCCTCCGCGCGGAGCGGCACGAGAGGAGGGCGGACGAAGCCGCCGCCGAGGCCGAGCACGTTCATCAGCTGCTTCATCACCGTGACCTCGTAGCCCTTCCGGCGCGCCCGCAGGGCATAGACGGGGATGACGTAGTCCGCCATCAACCGCTCGAGCGCCGCCCCACCACCCGTGGATCCCGCCAGGTGAAGCTGCACCGCGATCTCCGGGGAGACATTTGCGAGGCTCGACGTGAAGGCACGAATGCCCTGAGCATAGTAGGCCGGCACGAGATCGTCGCCTGCGCCGCCAATCCAGTGAAGCCGGTCCCCCACCTGGCGCCGGATGATCTGCAGCCGCCTCATGTCCCCCTGGCCGTCCTTCCACCCGATGAGGGTGGGGATCGCCGCAAGCCGCTCCACGAGCGCCGCGCCTGGGTGGAACCAGTCGCGGCTGTAAACCAGCAGGCCGAGCGGTGTTGCGGCCCCGATCGCCCCGTAGTACGCGACGATCCCGTCGTCCTCCGGCGCCGGATAGTAGGGGGGAAACGCCAGGATCCCCGCCGCGCCGCACTCTGCCGCCTGGCGTGCCAGCTCGGCTCCGACCGACGCGTTGAAGCCGGTGCCGGCGATCACGGGGACCTTCCCGTCCACTTCCTGAACAACCGTGCGGACGACCTCCCGATGCTCCGCGGGCGTCAACGAATACAGCTCGCCGGTGCCGCCCGCCGCCACGACCGCTGCGAGCGGCTGCCGCAGCATCGTCCGGAGATTCGTCCTGAGCGCCGCGAGGTCGAGCGAGAGATCCTCGCGAAACGGCGTGACCGGAAACCCGATGACACCGACGAGCGCGGACCTGAGTTGATCGGGGGAATAGGGCATGGCAGTCTCTCAGCTTTCAGCTTTCAGCTTTCGGCTTTCAGCTTTCAGCTTTCAGCTTTTTAGGCCTGACTGTCACCCGGGCCGTACGGTCTGAATAGCTGACAGCTGACAGCTGATAGCTGATAGCTGATAGCTGATAGCTGTTTAACACATCATCGCGATGAGCAGGGTGGAGGGCAAGCGCTTTCAGCGGAGATCGTGGGCGATGTACCGGCGAATGATCTCGTCGAAGGTGTCGTCGCCCGGAAACCCCATCGCGCGCGCGCGCGATGCGTCACACGCCCCTGGCCAGCCGGCCACCATGCCGGCAATCCGCGGATCGCGCTCCCAGCGCACCCGCGACGCGACCTCCCGGCCGGCCACGCGTTCGAGAGCGGCGACCATCTCGCCGACGCCGATCGAGAGGCCCGGGAGGTTGACGACGCGGCTGGATCCGAAGGCATCCGCCTCGACGTCGTGGGCGGTGATCAGGCACTCGATCGCCGTGGACGGCGAGAGCACCCACAACCGTGCGTCGGGATCCACCGGACAGATGGCTTCCAGCCCATTGAGCGGCTCGCGAATGATGCCGCTCGCGAATGACGACGCGGCCGCATTCGGCTTGCCGGGGCGAACGGTGATGGTGGGCAGCCGCACGGCACGGCCGTCGATGAACCCTTTGCGCGTGTAGTCCCCCACCAGCAGCTCGGCGATCGCCTTCTGGGTGCCATAGGACGTCTGCGGATTCAGGGCCGTGCCGTCGAGCACCGTCTCCGGCATGTCTCCTCCGTAGACCGCGACGGAGCTTGCGAACACGACCCTGGGCCGCGCGCCCGCGTGGCGGCACGCCTCCAGCAGCAGGCGTGTGGCGTCCAGATTGATGCGCATGCCCAGATCGAAGTCCGATTCCGCCATGCCGCTGACGATGGCGGCGAGATGGAACACCGAGGCCGTCGATGGTCCAACGACGCGCGCCAGCAGCGCCGGGTCTCCGATGTCCCCGACCACGGGATGGATCCTCGAATCCGTTGACGGTGCGGGAGCCGCGACGTCCACGAGGGTAATCTGCTCGATCGCGTGATCGGCCCCGTCCACGCCGCCTAGGACCCCGCGCGCCAGCAGCCGCTCGGCAAGCTGGCGCCCGAGGAAACCCGCCCCGCCGGTGATGACGATTCGCATGCGTGCATTATGAGGCCGGCGGTCCCCGGCGCTGGTGAATAGAGCGCTCACCGGTGTCAACTCTCAGCGGGTTCTACCGAGCCACGTGGGGAGCCTGTCTGTCGCCGCGCTGAAGCTGACAGCTGAGAGCTACGCATACAGCGTAAGCCCACCGTCCACGCGAAGCACCTGGCCGTGGATCATGGCGGCGGCGGGCGTGCAGAGGAAGGCAACGGCGTTCGCCTGGTCGCGCGGGGCGGCGTACCGCATCAGCGTCCCCTCGTTCACGAGCATCGCCGGGTCGATGGCGCGGGTGTTACGGAAGCGGGCAGTCGCGGTCGGGCCGGGGCTGACGCAGTTCACCCGCACGTGATGCTCCCGCATCTCGAACGCGAGGCACCGGGTGAAATGCACGATGGCGGCCTTGATCGTCGAGTAGGCGACTTCCGGCGAGGTGCCGAAATGGCCTGCCGCGGAGGCGATATTGATCACGGAGCCGCTGCGGCGACTCACCATCCCCGGCACGACCGCCTGGCAGAGGAGCATGGTGCCGATCAGGTTGCGATCGAGGAGAGCGCGCACGTCCTCCATGGAGATGTTCAGCGCATTGTTGGGATGGGGCTTGCCCCCCTTCGCGCCGATATCGCCCCCGGCGGCATTGACCAGAATGGAGATCGGACCGAGCGCCGACTCGGCCTCCTGCACCATCGCTTTCACGCGCGCTTGGTCCGCGATGTCCCCCGTGACCGCGCATGTCTTCACGCCGTAGCGTGAGAGATCGGCCTCCGACGCGGCGAGATCCGCAAACTCCCCGTACTGCGCGGGCG
>JALZOC010000825.1 GCA_030857365.1 Acidobacteriota bacterium | reverse complement strand
GAGCACGAGCGACTCGGCCACGACGGGCGCTTCGGCGCGGGCCTGCCGCGCAAGTCCGACGGTCAGCTCCTCTTCCTCCAGCACCTGATCTCGAAGATGCGCCCGCGCGAGGACGGCGGCAGCCGGATCGCCATCGTCCACAACGGCTCGCCGCTGTTCACCGGCGGGGCCGGCTCGGGCGAGAGCAACATCCGTCGCTGGATCATCGAGAACGACTTGCTCGAGGCGATCGTAGGCCTGCCCGAGCAGCTCTTCTACAACACGGCGATCGCGAGCTACGTCTGGGTGCTCACGAACCGCAAGAGCGAGGAGCGCCGCGGCAAAGTGCAGCTGATCGATGCTCGGGGGCAGTGGGTGAAGATGCGCAAGAGCCTGGGGGAGAAGCGACGGGAGATCTCGCCGGAGCAGATCGCGGAGGTCACCCGGCTGCATGGTGCCTTCGAGGAGGGCGAGCTCGTGAAGGTCTTGCCGAACGAGGCTTTCGGATACCGGACGATCGTGGTCGAGCGGCCGTTGCGGGCGCGGTGGGAGTTTCGGCCCGACTCCTGGGACAGCGTCGAGAACGATCTGTCGGTTGCCAAGCTGGACGAGACCGCGCGCGAAACGCTCGTCGCCGTCCTTGCCGCAATGCCAGAGCAGCGCTTCGACGACGAGGGGGCGTGTCGGGAGGCGCTGCGATCGGCGATCGCTCCCGCGGTCTCGAAGCCAAGCGCGTCGTTGGTCAAAGCGCTCAGTGCACGGTCCCTGGTGCGGAGTCCGGCTGGGCCGGTGGTGCACGACGGGAAGGGCCGAGTCGTCTTCGACTCAGCGCTGCGAGACACCGAGGAGGTTCCGCTCGGCGAGGACATCGACGACTACCTTGCGCGCGAGGTGTTGCCGCACGCCCCGGACGCGGTGGTCGCAGAGCGCGAGGCGAAGAAAGGCTACGAGATTCCGTTCACGCGGCTGTTCTACAGGTACACGCCGCCGCGCCCGAGCCACGAGATCAAGGCGGAGCTGCGGGAGTTGGAGGCTGAGATTCGAAGACTGCTCGAGGAAGTCCTCGTTTGAAGGACCATCCCCTCGTACGCCTCAAGCGTCTGACAGGAATCGTTGGCGGCTCGACGCCGCCTGTCGATGAGCGATTTTGGGGTGGGCCGATCACCTGGTACACCCCAACAGACGTGGCTCCCTTGCACGGCGGAACTCTCGGTGAATCAGCACGTACCCTGACGGAAGCCGGCCTTGCTGCGTGCTCGGCCTCGGTCGTTCCAGCAGGAAGCGTCGTTGTCACCTCGCGGGCACCCATAGGGAACCTCGCGCTTACCGATCGGGCCGCCGCCACCAATCAGGGATGCAAGGCCCTTGTGCCTTTCATCAGCACCGATCCGCGGTTCATCGCGTACGCGCTTCAGGCGTCCAGCGGCGTGCTGACCGGTGCCGGGACCGGCACCACCTTCCAGGAGATTTCCGGCGAGGATCTCGGCCGAGTCAGTGTGCCGGCTCCAGGTCTGGCGGCTCAAAGACTCATCGCGGACTTCCTCGACGAAGAGTCCGATCGACTGTCACAACTACGTTCGCTCGCCCGTCGAGCAGACACCGTTGCCTGCACGTTCAGGGCCTCCCTGTTCGATGGGCTGATGGTTCGAGCACGCAGAGTCCGACTCCGTCACGGGATGAAGTCGATCCAGCAGGGGTGGAGCCCGGAGTGCGCGAATCGCATCGCCGAAGCCGACGAGTGGGGCGTGCTGAAGCTCGGTTGCGTGAGCGGAGGCGAGTTTCATTGGCGGGAGCACAAGGCTCTCCCGGCTGGGACACCGGCGCGCCCCGAGCTGGAGGTCCATCCAGGGGATCTTCTGATGTCTCGCGGCAACACCCGGGAGCTGGTGGGCAGCTGCGCGGCCGTCGAGGAGACGCGTCCTCGCCTCTTGATCTCCGACCTGCTGTATCGGCTGAAACTCGAGGAAACGACTTGGTACCCCCAGTTCGTCGAGCTAGCAGTGAATGCGCCCGCGGGCCGCGCGCAGATCGAGCCGGCGGCGCTGGGTGCGGCTGGCTCGATGCCGAAGATCACTCACAAGGTGATCAAGGACTTGCGGCTCCCCGACGTGCCGGTCGACGAACAGGTCAGAATTGTCCGCGAGATTCGGGAGATGCGTACAGGTCCGGACGACATGCGCAAGAGCATCGACTGCTTGTCCCGGAGGCTCGCCGAGTAC
>JALZOC010000824.1 GCA_030857365.1 Acidobacteriota bacterium | reverse complement strand
CCGCGGTACTCCCGCCACTGACGCCGGACCCGAAACCCGTGCCTCCCACTCCGCCGGCGGCTCCCGGCGGCGCGGTCACACCTGGCGCGGGCGGCGTTCCGGCGACTCCAGTGCCGCCAAGTGGGCCGGTCGCTCCCGCCGCGCCCGGACCTGTCGCGCCGGGATTCGGCGCAACGCCATCACCCGTGGGCTGCGGCGCAATCAGCGGCGGCGGTCCGCCGAG
The DNA here is from genome assembly GCA_030857365.1 of Acidobacteriota bacterium. Lineage (GTDB taxonomy): Bacteria > Acidobacteriota > Vicinamibacteria > Vicinamibacterales > 2-12-FULL-66-21 > JALZOC01. The sequence goes on along the minus strand of JALZOC010000824.1, from coordinate 1,982 downwards.
GCCCACGTTCTGCTGCGTGCCGATGTAGATGGACGACAGATCCTGCACGGTCAGTTCGTGCGTCCGGACAATGTGCGGCGTGAGCAGCATGACGATGTCGGACTGCTGCACCTGATCGTTGGTCTGGCCGAAGAGCGATCGCAGAATCGGCGTCTGCATGATGCCAGGGAACCCGGTGAGGATCTTCCGCTGCTCATCCTTGAGGAGTCCTGCCAGCAGCGTCGACTCCCCTTCACGCAGCCGCAGCTTCGTCGTGACCTTCCTCGAGCTGAACGAAGGCACATCCTGCCCCGCCACGCTGATGGTCGCGCCGAGCGCGCTGCTCTCGACAGAGAACGCATCGAGGACGATTTCCCCGTCGTACGTCACGCGCGGCGTCATTTCCAGGATGATGCCGACCGTCCTGTAGTTGAACGAGGACTGGGGCACGCTCGCGAATCCGCCGGCGGCCGCGGCCCCGAACACGGTCGACAGCACCGGGATCTCGTCGCCGAGATTCATGGTGAGCTTCGTCCCTTCCGCGCCGCGCAGCTGCGGCTTGGCGACCACCTTGGTGTGGGAATCGGAGGCAAGGAAGTTCATGACGGCTGTCGGAATGCTCAGGTAGAAGTCCGCCGTGCTGATGCCCTGCGAGATCGTGTTCAGGTTGAAGGGCGGCGGGCTCCCCGGCGGGGTCGTCGCCGACGTGTTCGGCGGCGCCACCTCGGGCGACAGCGTGAGCCCGAGCGCGTAGTTGTTGAGATTGAGCCCGAGGTTCTTCGTGCGCGACTTGTTCACTTCGAGGATCTGCACGTCGATGACGACCTCCGCGCGAGGCTTGTCGTTGGCCCGGATGATCCGCTCGATCACGTCCACGATGGGCGCGGTGGCCCGCACGGTGATGGTGTTGGCGGTCTTGTTGGGCAGGAGCGTCGGCTGCACGGGCATCGTCGGGATGCGCATGATGGTGTTGAGCACCTGCGCGAGCTCGGCCACGTCGGCGTGCGAGATGTAGAAGACGCGCACGACGAGATCGTCGTACTGCGCGTGCTTCTGCGCGTTGTCGGGCACGACGATGATCGTCTTCGGGTTGAGCACCTTGTAGAAGAGCTGATTGGCCGCCATGATCTGCTGCAGCGCCTGTTCCAGGGTGACGTCCTCGAGGCGCACGGTGTACGCCTTGTCCTGGTACTGCTGGTCGAAGGTGACGTTGATGCCCGTCGCGCTGCCGATGAAGTTGAGGATGTCGCGCACGCTGGCGTTGGGCCCGAAGCTCACGACAGGCAGCGGGGCCGTGGGGTTGAGGAGCGGGGTCGCCGCGCGGCGGGCCTCCTCGCGCATGCGGTCGATTGCCGGCTTCGGCCTCGTCGCCTCGATGCGATCCCGGATGATTTTTTCGAGCTCCGTGAGCCGTGCGGCCGCGAGCCGGTTGGACCCGTCCAGCTCCATCGCGCGCCGGTATTCGAGCAGCGCGAGATCGAGCTGGTCCTTGGATTCGAATTCCTGGGCGCGGAGGATGTGTTCGCGGGCGGCGCTCTGTGCCGCCCGCTCGAGCGCGATCTTGTACTCCGCGCGCCCGGGATTCTCCTGGACAGCCCTCGTGTACTCGGCGACCGCCTCGTCCCAGTTACCGGCGCGGCTTGCTTCCTGCCCCTTGCGGAAGGCGCGGCCCGCCGCGCAGCCCGTGACGATCAGGGCGAGAATGACGACGACCGTGAGCCTGCGTTTCAACAACGGCACTCCTCTGAACGCCCGCGCATCCCGGGCCCTACTTGCCTACGCATTCCTGCCCCGACATCCGCACCGTGGTGCGTCCGCGTCCGTCCGCGTATTCGAGCACAACGGACTCGACCCCGATCCGCACGAGCCTGTACTGCCCCGCGATGATCTCCCCTTCGCGTCCGTGCATCGTCGCGCGGCAGTCGCTGAACGCGGCGACCTTCCCCTGCCCCGGCCCCCCTTCGATCAGGCCGATGTACTTCAGCGGGATCGGCGGGGGGGAC
>JALZOC010000823.1 GCA_030857365.1 Acidobacteriota bacterium | reverse complement strand
GCGGAGGGTTCGGGCGGCGCCGAACTGACGAACAGCATGCGCCCCTCGAGCGACGGATTCCCGCGCAGGTAATCGACCCGGTGCTGGTCGGTGTTGTCCAGCGCGAACAGCACCGTACCCCGCGCCACCCGCAGCGTCGGCCATCCGTCGGATGCGATCGCCTGCGCAAGGGTGCGATGCCGGCCGCGAACCCGGTCAGGGGTCAGCACGTGAGCCGCGGTGAAGACGGATCGAATCTCGTCGTCCAGGGCCCGCAACTCCGCCGGTCCGATCGGCAGTGGCTTCACGTACCCGACGCCGTCCGGATCCTTCACGGGTGCGTCCTTCGCTTCGATCATGATCATGACGGGCACGTGCCACGGATGCGCACGGGACCAGTCGCGAACGATGGTGAGGCAGCCTTTCAGCGTGCTGCACGTCGTCCGGTAGTCGAGGTCCTGGGTATGCAGCACCTTGAATCCAGGCTTCAGCAGCTCGGGTCCCAGTGGCTCGAGTCCCTGGACGAGGCGGAAGGCGGCGGGCTGTGCGAAGCGGCCGCCCTTCGGGTCGGCGAAGACGTCCAGCTCCAGCTTACGGATGTTGAGCTGGGACAGCTGCTCGGCGAGCGGCCGGTGGCTGTAGTCCACGTTCCTGCCTCGTTCGCCGAGGATCGTGAGCACCGGCGGCGGCGGGGCGAGGTGGTAGCTGTTGTGGGTGCCGAGGACCTGGATCTCGTTCAGGCGCACACAATCGTCGATGTTCTCGGCCGTGATCGTCGAACACGCGGCGCCCGCGCGGCTTCCATCGCCCTGGCCCGATACGAGCACCAGACCGGCAAGCATTGCTCCTGTGAATCGTGTCAGCACGCCGCCCAGCATACCCGACCGACGTGACCAGCGAGTAACCGGTGGGCGTCTGACGAGTAGAATCAAGCGGGCGCTTCCGGCAAGCGATGCCCTGGCCGCATCTGCGGCGCGGCATCTTCAAAGGGTTTTCATCCGTGTTCTCCATCTACTCGACGCGTTGGGTGATTGCTGGCGTGGCTGTGGCGGCTCTCTTCGCCGGCCGCAGCTCGCCTGCTGTGCAGCCAACCTCAGTGCCGTTCACGCAGGAGGTCGAAGAGTTCGTCAAGATCTATGTCAAGGAGGGGGGCGACAAGCTGACGACCTGGGTCCAGGGTCAGAAGGCCCCGCCGGCACACGAGACACTTCGTGCGTTCAAGTCGATCGAAGGCCTGAGCATCGATCTGGTCGCGTCGGAGCCGGTGATACGGCAGCCGATCGACCTGCACTTCGACGATCGCGGACGCCTGTGGGTCGTCCAGTATCTGCAGTACCCGTTTCCGGCCGGCGTCACCATCACCTCGTACGACCAGTACCTGCGGGCTCGTTACGACGTGGCGCCGGCGGCGCCGCCGGACCATGTCCGGGGGGCCGACAAGATCACCGTCCTCGAGGACACGGACGCCGACGGAGTCTTCGACTCTCACAAGGACGTCATCACGGGCCTCAACATCACCACGAGTGTGTTGACCGGGCGCGGCGGGGTCTGGGTGATGAGCCCGCCCCACCTGCTCTTTTACCGCGACTCGAGCGGCGATGGACTGCCAGACGGCGACCCTGAGGTGCGCCTGGCGGGTTTCGGCCTCGAGGACACGCACTCTCTCGCCAACAGCCTGACCTGGGGCCCGGATGGCTGGCTCTACGGTGTTCACGGCAGCACCAGTACGGCTCGCGTCAGAGGACTCTCGTTCCTCGGCCAGGCGGTCTGGCGCTATCACCCCGACAGGGATGCGTTCGAGCTGTTCGCGGAGGGAGGCGGCAATCCCTGGACGCTGTCGTTCGACAGCAAGGGCCGCGCGTTCTCAGGAGACAACGGCGGCAACAGCCGCGGATTCCACTGGGTCCGGGGGGGACGCTACGAGAAGAACTGGCCGAAGCACGGGCCTTTCACCAGGCCACATTCTTACGGCCACATTTCGAACATGGACCATGGGGGAGATCCCGCGCGGTTCGCCATGACCTCTGTCGTCTACGAAGAGGGGCGGCTGCCCGGTTACGAGGGCCAGCTCATCTCGGGCATGGCGCTGACGGGCCGGATACAAGCCACGCGTCTCGTGGCTGACGGCTCGACCTTCAGAACGGTCGATACGGATGCGGTGGTGACCACAGCGGACCGCAGCTTCCGTCCGGTCGATACCGCGGTCGGGCCCGACGGCGCACTCTATGT
>JALZOC010000822.1 GCA_030857365.1 Acidobacteriota bacterium | reverse complement strand
GACCGCGCGATCGCCGTCCTTGCGTCGGCAGGCGTGCAGCGCGCGCTCGTCAACGGCGGAGGCAGCTCCATTGCCGCGCGTGGTGCGCCGCCCGGGCAGCAAGGATGGCGCGTCCAGATCGGTCCAAACGCGGCGAGCCAGACGCTGCTCCTGCGCGACAGCACCGTCTCTACATCGCACCAGGCGGCCGTTCCATTCTCGTTCGCGGCCGGCACCGCCGGCGAGATCCTGGACCCGCGTTCGGGGAACCCGTCGGAGGCGCGAATGGCCGTCAGCGTCGTCGCCCGCAGCGCGACAGTGGGCGATGCGTTGTCGACCGCACTCGTGGTGCTGTCGGTGCCGGAGGCCGACAGGCTGCTGGATCAGTACGAGGACGTCTCCGCCCTCTGGGTGTCCGACACCGGAACGCCGACGCGCGCGTACGGCGCGTCGCGCCTGCAGCTCTCGGCGGCGCGGCCATAGGGCCATAGGATGATGCTGACGTGCCTCTACGCGCCTCGCCGGCGATCCCTGCGCCGGCTCGCGGCGTGCGCCACCGTTGCCGTGTCGCTCTTCCGAGGCGGCGACCTGCAGGCCGACGTGCTGGTTCGATGGGACCGCAACCAGATCCCCTCGCCGGCCAGCCTTGCCGTAGGGTCGGTGGTGATTCCCTCGGCCAACGCTGTCGCGGTGCGAAGCGCGCTCGACCAGGGGTATCGGGTCTACCTCGAGCTCGAGGGGGCTGCTCTCCCCCGCTCCGCGGCTTCCGCGGAGGGCATCGCCGGAGTCGTCGTCAGGGGGAATGCTTCTCCGAAGCAGCTCGCCCTTCTCAAGCGCCGGCTGCCGCCGCGTGCGCGCATCATCACACTCGATGAACGAGGGAAGTGGCCGCACATCCGGACCAACTGGGTGACCAGGGACAACGACGTTCTTCAAGTGTCGGGCCGCTCCGCGCAACCCTGGATCGAGAACAACGCCGCTCTCCTCCGGATCGGGCAGGCTGCCTTGCTGCCCGCTTCGGACGTGGCGCCCGACGGACGCGCGGCGCCGTGGATTTCGTATCCATGGCAGCCGATCACGCTCGCCGAGATAGACGACGGTCCTCAGCTCGAGAACTACCTCGTCGCGATTGCGGAGGCCGGCCTGTTTGGCGGCAATCTGATCCTGCCGCTGCACGCGCGCTTTCAGCAGAGTCTTTTGCTGGGTCTCCCCCAGGCACGCGCGGGCTGGGATCGCATCCGGCGCCACATCGAGTTCTATTCCTGGAATCTCCCCGGGCGTTATCGGCCGGTCGCCAACATCGGCGTCCTGGCGGTGGACGCGATGACCGGCTTCGAGGTCCTGAACCTGCTCGCCCGTCACAACCTGCCGTTCGAGGTGATCGCGCCGTCGCGGCTGTCTCCCTCGAGCCTCGGCGCGCTCGATCTCGTGCTCGCGCTGGAGCCGCCGACCGCGGCACAGCTGGAGGTGCTCGCGGCGTTCGCCTCGAAGGGAGGGACGGTCGTGCTCGACGGGATCGCTTCCGCCACCGCGCCGAAAGCTCCGGCGCGACCCTGGACGGGGTTGACTCCGGTGCTGAGGACGGACGATCGGGTCAGCTACCAGCTGGGTGCCGGGCGAGTCGTGGAAGTGCTGAACGGCATCGGCGATCCGAATCTCTTCGCGTTCGAGATCCGCCAGCTGCTGGGGCCGGAGCACCGCGTGCTGGATATCTGGAACGGCATCACCGTGATCGCGGCCCCCTATCGCGACCCGGGCGGCCGGTCCGTGCTGGTCAGCGTACTGAATTACGCCCACCAGCCGCTCCCGGTACAACTCCGCATTGCGGGCACGTTTTCGCCCGTGCAGTACGAGTCGCCGGAGGAACCACCCGCGCTCCTCCCGTACCAGCACCGGGACGGCTACACGGAGGTCGTGCTGCCGGCGCTCAGCATCGGCGGACGGCTCTTTTTCAATCAGCGCCCTTGACTCGCACGCCCGCCTGCGGCATGGTTACGCTAAACCATTCCGCTCGATTTCCAATGTGAGGCTCGGACCGCGGCCCGCGACCGGCGCGCGATGGTCTGCGACTCCCGTGCGGCGTTCCGGAGAAAAAACCATGAGAACCTCGCGTGTCGCGCTGCTTGTGATCGTTTGCGGGCTGCTCTGTCCCAACGCGGTGCTCGCTCAGACCGGTGCGGCCTCGCTCACCGGCATCGTGAGCGACGACAGCGGGGCTGCGGTCCCGGG
>JALZOC010000821.1 GCA_030857365.1 Acidobacteriota bacterium | reverse complement strand
GCCTCACACGGTACGAAGCATGGCCGGTGACCGCCTGTGCCATCGTTCTCGCGGGCGTGATCCTCCTGCGGCGCGGGACGGACGGGCGCCGGGCGCTCGTCGCGTGCGTTCGGCTTGCGTCCTGGCCCGCACTGGCAATCGTGCTGTTCCTCATCAACAGCCGCTGGACTGTGGGCGCCTGGTTCGTGAGCGGCGGATTCTTTCTCGCGGAGAACATCGCCGCACTCGGCAGTCCGCTCGTCGCATGGCAGCAGGTGCGCGACGGCCTCTACCGAGTGTCCGGCGCCGGGCTCGTCTGGTCGGCGTACGCGGGAACCGCGCTCGTCGTCCTGACGTTCGTGAGGTCGCCGGCGCGTGCGCCCCTCGCCCTCGTGCTCGCCCTTGCGGGTGCGGCGGCCCTCCCCATCTCTGCGTACGTCCAGGGACATCCATTCCGGATCCGGTACGACGTACCGCTGGTGACCGCGTCTGCCGCGCTCGCGGGCGCGGGAGTGTCGCTGCTGTGGTCTCGAATCCAGCCGCTCGCGGCGGCCGCGGTGATCGCCGTGGCACTCATCCAGGCGCCTCCCCTGCAATCCTCGGCGCCAATGGTGACCGAGGCGCAGCTCGAGATGCCCAGTTATACGGGGCGGCGCACGGTGACCGACTTTCTTGTCGCGCACCGCGACGACGGCACGATCATGATGAGCATGGGCTCGCTCGCCCACTACATGCAGGACCTCGCGAGCGAAGGTTTTCGCATCCGTGATTTCCTGCACGAAGGGAACGGGGACTTGTGGAACTTCGCGATTGTCGATCCGCGGGGGCTGGCCGCCTGGATTGCGATCGAGGAAAAAGCCGAAGAAGGGGACGCGCTCCACCGGGAAGCCCGCCGCCGGCCCGAGTTCCTGGCCGGCTACACGAGAGTGGCTGAGGGGGGTGGGGTGGCGCTATATCGGGCGCACGGGAAGGAGCTACCAGCTACCAGTTTCCAGCTCCCAGCTGCGCGCTAGACCATTCTGGAAGCTGGAAGCTGGTAGCTGGAGCTGGAAGCCGGCAGCTTTGTCAGAATCTCACATGCAGCGTGACGGCAGCGTTCAGCCCACCCAGGTCGATCTTGCTTCCGAGCAGTCCTGACTCCGACGGATTCGTGTCTCCCTCCGCCCATTGATACCGTAGCTCCCCGCCGAAGCTCAATGCGTCGCCGAAGGGGAAGCGGAGACCGCCCAGAACAAGCGGACCGTACGACGTGCCGTTCGCGATGTACCGATTCCTGAATATCGTGTCGTCCGCGAAGTCGACGAACTCCCCCGTTTCGCTGTACCGCCACCGGAATGCGCCGATGCCCGCACCGACGTAGGGCTCCACGCTGCCGCGCCCGATGGGAAGGAAACGCACCGTGGCGGTGAGCGGCACGATGCGAAGCTTCAAATCCTGTTCGATTTCGGAGCCGTTCGGATGTGTCAGGCGCGCGTAGACGCTCGGGACCGACTTCTGATAGTAGCCGGCGCTCACACCCGCCTCGAGGTAGTCGTTGAGGCCGACCAGCCACTCGCCACTGACCGACACGCCGTTGAAGTCCTTGATGTCGAACAGCAGCGAATCCAGATCGTTGAACAGGACATCGTCGTCGACCCGCGAGTCTTCCCCCTTCAGGAAGAATCCCCCGAGCGTGACACCGACGGCCTGGCGGTGCTCCGACGAACTGTTGCTGACGCGCGTGATTTGCGCGTGCGACGTCGCCGGCGTGAAGAGACCCAGCGCGACCGCCACGCCCACGGTGTACCACCCGCCCTGTCGCCACACTCGTTTCGTCATCACACGCTCCGTTTCGGGAGGCACCGTCACCAGAGTTTCCAGGCCTGCCCAGTCGCCTCGTTCAGAGCATGAACAATGCCACGCCGGTCCATCAGATTTTTGCGGGAATCGTCGGCGAGCTCGGCGGGGTGTCTTACGGGGATGTCAGCGGCGTCCACTCGAGGGCACAGACAGCTATCAGCTGCCAGCTATCAGCTATCAGCTTTCGCACGGTCAGACTTGCTCTTGCTGAGGAACGCTTCCACAATCTCGACCATCGCATCGTGAACATAACCGTTGCTCGCCACGATGCTGCGGCCGCGGGAGCTGTAGGGTCCGCCCGTGAGGTCGGTCACCCGGCCGCCCGCCTCCTGCACGATCAGCGCTCCGGCGGCCATGTCCCAGGGATGCAGCGACTGCTCCCAGAATCCA
>JALZOC010000820.1 GCA_030857365.1 Acidobacteriota bacterium | reverse complement strand
GGAGCTAGCACTACGGCGAGGAACTCGAATGGCAAACCGGTCGCTCCAGGCGGCGCACGCTGCACGCTCGAAACTGCCGCGCCGGATCGCCAGTGTTCGACTGCCGACCTTCCGGGGACTCGTCGCGCGGGCCGGCTACAAGCTCCTTCCTGCGCTTGGATACGACGTGAAGCCCCTGGCCCGTGGAGCCGTTCTCGTCAGCCGGGCGGCGGTCGCCGGCAGAATCGACGTGAAGCGGCTGATTCCTGGAACCTTTCTCGTCAGCCGGGCGGCGGTCGCCGGCAAAAGCCGGCTGGTGACGACCAGCATTTCCCCCGGCACGGCAGTCATAACTGAGCCGTCCCTTGCGCGTCAACACCTCTTGGATCGCGAGAAGGCGTTCTTTAGCCACATCGAGAACGATCACATCGCTGGCGTGCTCGAGAAGTATCGCGTGAACTGCGTCCTCGACGTCGGGGCGAACCGCGGCCAGTACAGCCGGAGACTGCGTGCGGCAGGCTACTCCGGCTACATCGTCTCCTTCGAGCCCGTGCCGCACTTGTTCGAGAAGCTAGAACAGAACGCTTCCGGCGACCCGAAGTGGACCGTGCACCGCGTCGCCCTCGGAGCCGAGGACGACGTAACGTCGATGCACGTGGTTCCACAGACGGCGAAGGGTTGGCAAGGAGGGCTCAGCTCGATCCTCGCGCCAACCGCTTATGGAAAGGGACGGTACGGGGTGTTGCGCGAGACGGTGACCGAGGAGGTTCCACTCCGCCGGCTGGACGGCCTGCTTGACTCTGTGATCGCGCACGTGCCTGACCCGCGGATCTACCTGAAGCTTGACACGCAGGGGTACGATCTTCAGGTCTTCGAGGGACTCGGCAGCCGGGCGGCCGACCTCGTGGGCTTGCAGTCCGAGGTCGCGCTGGTTGAGCATTACGAGGGGATGCCGCGGATGCCGCAGGCGCTCGAGGTCTACGAGGAGGCTGGATTCGCGATTAGTGGGCTCTTCCTTGTGAGCCGGGAGCGGCGCACTTGGCGAGTTGTCGAGTATGACTGCATCATGGTCCGCGCGTCAGCCTTGGAGGAGCCGCCCGAGCCCTCTTCATAGCGGGCCAAGGCTTCGGCGGTCTGCTCCGCCCGGCGTCGGTCAGCGGCCCGCGGCCTTCGCTGTCGACCTCGGCATCATCGTCAACCCCAAGCCTGGCCGGCCGGCGCGTGGGCGGCGGGAGCTAAAGCCCAGCGTCTTCGCGATGATGTTCTTCTGGATGAAGATCTTCGGCGGCACGTCCGAGATCACCACCGCGCCGCGCCGGTAAGCCCTCAGATCAAGAGGCACATGGCCGCCCCTAACGGTTCCCTCCGCGGTTCTTCGCGGGTCGACGCTGCGGACGTGGGCGGACGAGCCGATCCCAAGAAGTGCTGGAGGTGGACGCGCCGATGAACCGCCGGATTCATAGGGAGACCGTCTGGTCCCACGCTGGGAGGGGCGTCGTGAAACGCACGACAGCCGCAATTGTCGTCGGGCTGGCTGCCAGCATCGCAGCGCTTTCGACTGTGGCATCGGCTCAGGCATCCGAGCCCGTTGAGGCCAATGTCCGCCTGAGCGCCCCGATCGACATCAGCTGCCCCGAGACCTTTCCGCGGGCCTGCCTCTACCCGGGTGATGGCAACTCCGCGCCTGCGAAAGTCAGGTTTCATCGCAAGTTCGCCTCAATTGAGAGGGTGTGCTTCACCGTTCGCTTCGAAGGAGACCTCGTGGATCCTGGTGAGTGGGTGATCTTCTCGCTTGCTGGCGAGAGCGGGGCCGGCTTCCAGAACGTATCGGGTGCTCCGATTGCGGCGCGGGAACTTTGCTACGCGGAAGGGTTTCACGACGAGGAGCTCGGCCTCTTCATGGACGGCAAGCAGCGCGTCGAGGTCTACATGGGGCAGGGATCCGCGACGCTGGCGAGCGTCAAGGTGCATATCACCGCACGGTAACGATCTAGGATTCCCGTAGCCCTGTCGGGTTTGTCGGACGGTTCCGCTCGAGCGCAGCGCGAGCGTGTCAACGGCGACTTCGAAACCGGAGGACCCGCGAAGCGTTGCGATAGTCGGCGCCCAGGTCGCTCGGCACCCGAGCAGGGGTAGGCATGCGATCGGGAGCAATCCCCGCACCGGGCGATTTCGAGATCGCGGCGATGGGCGAGCCGAGCTACTGTGTGCGAGGCGGGCGCAACAGATAGC
>JALZOC010000819.1 GCA_030857365.1 Acidobacteriota bacterium | reverse complement strand
CACGATGGCTGACCCGGTTCTTGGGAGACGGCAAGTGGCGCTTGGATGGCCGAGTGCCGCATGATGATCCCCGTTGGCAAGCGACCCCTACTGCCTACCACCAACTGGCATCGCTCGGAGCCCGAAGGCGCCAAGGAGCACTCGATGGACTCGTCCGCGCCGCGGAGCAGCCAGCCGCTCGCGATCCTCTTCGCGATGTTTCAAGGCGGTGGCAACGTCCCCCTCCTGCTGCCGATTGTCCGCGGCCTCGTCACTCGCGGGCACCGGGTCCGCGTCCTGGCTGGCCCGGGCGTGCGCGCCTCACGGGCACCGATCAGCCCGCGCTTTCTCGAGCGCATCGCGGCGACGGGGGCGTCGCTCGTTCCATTCGAGGAACCAGATCCCCATCCCTTCCAGGACGCGCCGCCACTTCGCGGGCTCGTCCGCGGCTGGGCCCCCAAGTCCCTCGACCCGATCACCGCGAACACGCGCCCCAACCTCTGGGCGCCGGCGTGGGCGATGAACGTCACGGCTGAGCTCCGGCGCGCCCCAGCAGACGTGGTCGCCGCCGATTACGTCCTGCTCGGTGCCCTCGCCGCCGCGGAGGCCGCCGATACTCCGGCTGCGGCACTCGTCCATAAAGGCTACTTTCCGTGGCCCACTCCAGGCGCTCCACCATTCGGCACCGGCTTGCCGCCGGCCCGTGGTCCCCTGGGCAGGCTGCGCGAGACGCTGTATCACGCGGGGAGCCGGCGCATCTCCATCCGCGACGGGTTGCCTGCCCACAATCGGGCTCGCGCGCACCTCGGCCTCCCGCCGTTGCGCTCGCCGCTGGAGCAGTACGACCGGGCGGCGCGGGTGCTCCTCCTCGCCAGCCGCGTGTTCGATTTTCCCATCCGGCGCCTGCCACCCAACGTGCGTTATGTGGGCACGCCGTTCGATGATGAGCCGGTCGCTGATTGGATATCGCCCTGGCCCGCTGGCGATCCCCGCCCGCTGGTCCTCGTCAGCCTCAGCACCCTCCCCCAGGGGCAGGGCCCGGTCATGCACCAGATTCTGACCGCGCTCGCATCGCTGCCGGTGCGAGCGCTGGTGACGGTGGGGCCTGCCCTCGAACCAGCACAGTTCACCGCCCCGACGAACGCGCGGATCGAGCCATTCGTGCCCCACTCAGCGGTACTGCCCGAGGTGGCGGCGATGGTCACCCAGGGCGGTCTCAGCACAGTGATGAAGGCGCTGGCGCATGGCGTCCCGCTGGTGTGCATTCCGCTGCTTGCCGATCAGCCGGACAACGCCGCCCGAGTCGTGGCGCACGGTGCCGGCGTCCGGGTGGGCCGCGACCCGTCGCCCGAGCAGATCGGGCAGGCCATCATGCGGGTGGTCACCGAAGCGCACTTCCGCGAGGGTGCGCGGCGGCTTGCGCGCGTGCTGACGACGGAGGACGGCGCCCAACTCGCCGCCGAGGAGATCGAAACCGCCGCACGTGATCGATAGCGACCGCGCTAGGGCCGAGGTGATGGCGAGGCGTCATGGCGAGATCCCGCGGAGCGTCGTGGCTCGTTTCTCCTCCATCGCCGTTGGGGCGTCTGTTGCCACGCTCAGTGCAAACAGGTGTGGAGCATCATGTGACGAGGTTTGGCTGCCGCCGTTGACAGAGCGGCACTGCGGCGGTAAGAACTTGGGCATCCCCGCGCCGAGCGTCCGAGTCCGTCTCGGGACGCGTTGTGCCCGAGGTGACCGATGCCCTCCGCCCGTCGCTCGCAGCACCAGCCGACCGACGATTGGCAGCAGCTGCGCCTGCTGGTCAACTCGCCGGAACAGGAAACCTACGAGCTGCTGCGCCCGATCGTCCTCTTCGGGCGCAGCTCCGTGGCCCGCGCCCGCGAGACCGGCGTCCCCGAGCGCACCCTGCGGCGCAAGGCGGCCCGCTTCGGGTCCGCCGGGATGCGCAGCCTCTTCGCGCCGGACGACCTACCGGAGTCGGACCGACGCCGGCTCCCGCTCGGGATCCGCAAGGCCATCGTCGAGCTCAAGGCCGAGTGTCCGGCCCTGCGCCCGTACGAGATCGCCACGATCTGCCGCCACCGCTTCGGCCGGGCGGTCGGGCACCACACGGTCGAGCGCGTCTTGGCCACCGAACCGCTCCCGCTCCACCCGCCGCGCCGCTTCCCCCGCTACCGCGACATCCCCGACCCGGTGGCCCGGCGCAAGGCCATCGTCGACCTGTAGGAGGAG
>JALZOC010000818.1 GCA_030857365.1 Acidobacteriota bacterium | reverse complement strand
GGCGACACCGGGCCGCCTGCCCCGGCAGCCGGAGCGGTGAACGGCGCGGTGCTGAACAGGAGGGCCAGCGCCACGCCGATGCCGTTGAAAGTTTGTGCATTCATCGGGGCTTACCGCTTATCGACGGACGGGGGTACGGCTATAGAGGGTACTCGGCTATCACGAAGCATGCCGGGCAGGGAATGCGCGGCGGCGCTCGAGGTCGACGGCCAGCATACACCTGTTGCGATGTCTCCCCGCACCGCCGCTCGGCGCCCTTACAATTCTGGTCAGCCGATTTCAGTTCTGTCGCAAGAAAGTCTGAAGTACGAACGCTGAAGTTCGAACGCTGAAGTTCGAAAGGCCCGGGCGCGCGGCTGAGGGCGCGTTACACTGCCACATGTCGCAGATCACCCTCGACACCGTCGTCCGGATCCACGAGGATGCGGTGTTTCGTGAGCTTGGCGGCGAGGGGGTGCTGCTGCAGCTCGCGTCCGGCATGTACTTCGGGCTCGATCCCGTCGGGACGCGGCTGTGGCAGCTGCTCGAGCAGCACGGAACCCTGCGGACGATAGCGGACGCGGCCGCGCAGGAGTTCGATGTCCGGGCGGACGTGCTCGAGCGCGACCTGCTGGAGCTCGTGGCCGAACTCCACGAGAAGCAGCTGGTGGTCCTCGAGTGACCGTCCGCATCGTGCGCCGGGTGCGCCCCTGGCTGCACGCGGAAGCGTTCCTGCTCGCGGCGGTTGCGCGCGCCGGCGTCCGGTGTTTTTCCGTCCCGCGGGTGGCGCGCGGGCTGGGCGCCCTGCCGCGCCGCAGACGTGCGTGCCGCGACGCCGTGGAGGACTGCGTGGCCGCGGCAGACTCTGGTGCTGCCCGCGCGGCGCACCCCACCTGCCTGTTCCGCTCGCTTGTGGCCTTCGCCCTGCTCGCCCGGCGTGGTCACGATGCCGCCATCCATCTCGGCGCGGTCCGGGAGGCCGGCCTCTCGGCCCACGCGTGGGTCACCATTGCCGGTGATCCCGTCGAGCCCCTGGGAAGGCCCGCGTACGTGTCTCTCTGGCACTATCGCCCCGGCGTCCCCGGCCCGGCGCCGGCCGACTGATGGGCGGCCTCGCCGCCATCGTGCACTGGGACGGCGCGCCGCTGGAGACGGCGGATCTGAAGCGCATGGTGCGATCGTCTGCGCACCGCGGCTCCGACGGGACGCGGACGCGAGTAGGGCAGCAGGTCGCGCTCGCGCACCTGGCGTTCGCGACGATCTCGCCCCAGCCTGACGGCCAGCCGCTCGTGGACGCCGCTCGTGGACTCTGGTTTGTGTTCGATGGCCGGCTCGACAATCGGAACGAGCTTCTGACCGCACTCGCGCTTCGCGATCCTGCGATTCCCGACGCGGCGCTCGGGATGGAAGCCTTCGCGCGGTGGGGTGACTCCACAGGCGGCCGGCTGCTCGGCGACTTCGCGTTCGTGGCGTGGGATGCCCGCCGGAGGCGGGTGGTCTGCTGCCGCGATCACCTGGGGATCCGTCACCTGCACTACTGGTCGTCGGCCGCACGGTTCGTGTGCGCGACCGATCTTGCCCAGGTGCTCGCTCACCCGTCGGTTCCGCGGGCCCCCGATGCGTCGACGGCTGCCGAGTACCTGTCCGGCGACATTCGAAACGGGCCGGCCACACTCTACCGCGACGTCTGCCGGCTGCCCCCGGGCCACATCCTCATCGGAGAGGGCGGACGGATCAGGCTCGAACGCTACTGGTCGCCGGAGCCGAAGCGCCCGATCCGGTACAACCGCGACGAAGACTACGCCGCTCACTGCCGCGAGCTGCTGACGCGCAGCGTCGAGGCGCGCATGCGCAGCAATCGTCCGGTCGCCGCGATGTTGAGCGGCGGGCTCGACTCCTCCTCGGTTGTCTGCATCGCCCACCGGGTCGTCGCGCCGGGGGGTCCGCGCCCGCGGCCTTTCTCGATGGTGTACCCGGAGCGCCCCGAGGCGGACGAGCGTCCGTTCATCGATGCCGTGGCCCGGCACTGCGGCACAACCGCCGTCCACGTCGTGCCCGGCGCGATCGCCGCGGCGGAACTGCGGCGCCAGGCCTGTGACTGGGCGTCGACGCCGTCCATGCCGGCTGATGAGATGACCGCCACGCTTCACTCCGCCATCCGCGAGCACGGCCATCGCGCTGCGCTCACCGGCGCGGGCGGGGATTTCCTGTTCACGGGGAGCGTGTTCCAGTATGCCGACCTCCTGCG
>JALZOC010000817.1 GCA_030857365.1 Acidobacteriota bacterium | reverse complement strand
AAGTGAGGAATGAAATGCCGCCCGACCTGGCCGTTCGAGTTCGCGAGGCCCGTCGGGTAGCGGCGGGACCTGGACATCAGCAGCAGGGCGACACTCTGGACGCAGGCGCACGCAAGCACGACGGACCGGCCGCGCACCTCCCCCTCACGCTGGTGCACGCGGTGCAGATAGCGGACACCAGTGGCGCGATTCCCGTCCGACACGAGCACTTCGCGGACGATGCAGTCGGGAAACACCGTCACGTGACCGCTCTTCTCCGCGGGGCTGATGTGCACGTCGGCCGAGTTGTACTTCGCGACCACGTCGCATCCGGCCATGCAGTTGCCGCAGAAGTGGCACGCCAGGCGCGTGCTGGTCGGCACGGTGAGCGTCGCTTTCCGGACGTGGATCAAGTCCGCGCCGAACGACCTGGCCGCACGCTGCAGGATCTCGTCACTGCACTTGAGCGCGACCGGCGGCAGGAACACGCCGTCCGGCAGGTCCTCGAGACCGTCGCGGTGGCCGCAGACCCCGACTTCCTGCTCGATGATGTCGTAGTGGAGCGCGACGTCCTTGTAGTCGATCGGCCAGTCCTCACCCGCTCCCTCGTATGTGCGTCCCTTGAAGTCCCGCTGACTCAGGCGCAGCGCGACGGCATTCCACAGCATCGTCTTGCCGCCAACGCCGCGGCTTCGCTCCGAATCGAACCCTGCCTTGCCGGCTCGCATGGTCGGAATCTGACGATTCGGGAAGTCGAACGGCATCGCATGCGTGTTGAAATCCGTGCGCGTGTTCACCCGCGGGCCACCCTCGACAATCGCCACGCGTATGCCGCGACGCGCAAGGTGCGATGCGAGGGTGCCTCCGGACGCGCCGGAGCCAACGATCACGACGTCGAAGCTGTCCGTCTGCATCCTGGGGCTCAGGCGAGGCCGAGAAGTCGCAAGGCGTTCTCGGAGTAGACCTTCCGCAGAATCGGGTCAGGAAGACCGATGCCGTAAATCCGCCATCGTCCCTGCGGAGGAACGGGCGCGGGGGCGTAGTCGAAATACTCGTCCTCGGTCTCGAGGAAGCGGAAATAGATTTCGTAGAGCGCTTCGCCGAAGATCTGCTGCGGCGTCTGGTTCCCGTGCGGCACGGCATCCGTGCCGAACAGAATCCGATCCTGGTAGCGTTCGAAGAACCGGCGCGACGCGCGCGGCTGGCGCCCGAGCTCGCCGACACGGGCGCCCATCTCGACGTGCATGTTCGAAAAGCGGTCGAGGCACTCCGACACATACCCCAGATCCTCGGCGTTGTGCCCGACGTGCAGCGCGACGAAGCGCGTCTTTGGATGGCGCGCGAAGACGCGGTTCCTCGCCTCGAGCAGCTCCCGGTTCGACGGAAAGTCACGCCCGTGGAACGACCAGTCCGGATGGTTGTTGAGCTCCTCGAACCGTTCGTTGAAGCGATCCGTCGGCAGGAAGAACGCTTCGGGATCGCTGACGTGAATCGCCACCGGCATCGAACTGGCCGCACACGCTTCCCACATCGGGTCGAAGCGGCGGTCGTCGACCTTGATGAGGGGACCCGACGTCACCTGCTCACGCAGGTACAGCCCAAGCGTCTTCAGCACCTTCAGGCCCCGCGCGCCGAGCCCATGCGACCCGACGACATCGTCCGCCTGGTCGCGCGGGTAGTTCGGTTCGTTCACGCGGGCGAACTGCGGCTCGCAAAAGGTCAGGAACCGGCCGGGATGCGCCGCCTGGTACCGCTGAATGCTTTGCTGCAGGCCGCTGCCCACGCCGCCGGTCAGGTTGACCATCGTCCGGAGGTTCACGCGATCCATGACCTGCAGGAGCTCGGAGGGGGGCGACAGGAAGCGCATCTCCTCCCCCTGCGGCACTCCGGCCTTGCCGGCCGCGCGGAATCCCAGATGCGTGTGGAAGTCGATCACCGGAAAGCGCGCGCGGGGTACACGCGTCTCTGGAACCTTGAGCATGCTCTTCGGCTGAAAATCCTTCAGCTCGAGCGGCACGGGGGCCGCGGGCTGGGCCGGCTGCCCGCGGAGGGTCCTCGGGACCGCCAGCGACAGCGGCACCGCGGCGGCGATCGTGGAGAGCCATTGACGTCGATTCATGCTGACGCGGAATATACCGCAGACTGTCCCGACCCCGACAACCGGTCGAGAGCGGGCCCGCGGGAGTGGATTAGACTGGCGGGCTGGGGTCAGGTTCCGAGTTCTGGGTTCGGGGTTCCGGGTTCAGGTT
>JALZOC010000135.1 GCA_030857365.1 Acidobacteriota bacterium | reverse complement strand
GACAAGGAGAAACTCCAGGAGGTCGAGAAGCTGCTGGCACAGGCCACCACGTTGAACGTTCGCCACGCTGGCGCGTACGCGCGACTTGCCGAGGTTCGTTCCGTGCTGGGCAATCCCGCCTCATTGGGCCTCGCCCTCCGCGCCGTCCAGCTCGAACCGTCGGAGATGAGCCACCGCCTCGTCGTCACCCGCATTCTGATGCGGGACAAGCGGTACGACGATGCGCTCAAGGCTGTGCAGGCCGCGGCACCGCTCGCGAAAACGCCCGAACAGATCGCCGCGGCTCGTGAGCTGCAGCAGGCAATCGAGCGCGCGAAGTAGGGGACCGCAATGTCCTTTGTCACCGATCTCAAGTTCGCGCTTCGCTCCCTCTCCCGGGTCAAGGGGCTGGCTCTCACCGTGGTCGTGACCCTTGCCCTGGGCATTGGCGCCAACGCGGCCATCTTCAGCGTCGTCCGGGGCGTGCTCCTGCGTCCGCTGGTCAATCGCGACGAAGATCGGCTCATCTACATCCGTCAGAGCGCGCGCGGCATCGGCGCTGAGAACGCCAACTTCTCGGTGCCTGAGATCCAGGACCTTCGCGGCCGCATGAAGACGCTTGCGACGTTTGGCGATTTCTCCACCATCGGATTCACCATGATCGGGCTCGGAGAGCCGCGCGTGGTTCGCGCGGGAGTGGTGGGCGGCTCGTACTTCGAGGTGATGGGCCTTCGTCCCGTGCTCGGGCGGCTGCTGGGCCCGGCCGACGACGGTCCGCAGGCTGCCGGGGCGGCGGTCCTGACCTACCGCTTCTGGACGACGTCGCTCGGGAGCGATCCATCCGTCGTCGGGAAAATTGTCAGGCTCGGCGCGCGGCAGGCCACCGTCGTCGGTGTCCTCGAGCCGTCGGTTCCGTACCCGGCAGAGACGGAGATCATCGCGAACGTCGTAACGAGCCCCCACCACCTGGATGCGACCATGGTGACCGGGCGCGTGCACCGCATGACGGAGCTCTTCGGGCGCCTGGCGCCCGGTGTCGATCTCGAGACCGCCCGGGCCGAGCTGCGGGCGGTGCATGGCGCAATCCGGCAGGAACATCCGGAAGCCTATTCACCGAAGGCCGACTTCCGGATAGATGCCGTCCGGTTGCGCGACCAGATCGTGTCGCCGGCGAGGACCGTCCTGCTCGTGCTCCTCGCCGCATCGGCGCTGGTCTTCGTGATCGCCTGCTCGAACGTGGCCAACCTGATTCTGGCGCGCTCCGTTCGTCGCGAAGGCGAACTGGCGATCCGGGCGGCGCTCGGCGCGAGCGCCGGCGCGCTCCGCCGGACGCTGCTCGCCGAGAGCCTGCTGCTCTGCGGGGCTGGCGCGATCCTGGGTGTCCTCCTCGCGCGACCGATGGTCGCGATTCTGGCGCAGTATGCCGCGCGCTTCTCCGTGCGCGCCCTGGACCTGACCGTCGACGCGACGCTTCTCTGGGTGGGGGTGGTGCTGGCGCTGGCTGCCGCCGTGCTGCTCGCGTTCGTGCCGCGGCTGCCGTCCCAGGACGCGTCTACGGGGTTTGGCCTGTCGAGCGGCGGCGTCAGGATGACGTCCGGCACGAATCGTCGGTTGCGGCTGTTCGCCGTGACGCAGATTGCGGCGTCTTTCGTTCTGCTGGTGGGCGCTGGGGCACTCCTCGCAACGCTTCTCGCGCTGCAGTCCGCTCCCACGGGGCTGGACATCCGCCGTGTGCTCGCGCTGCACGTGCCGGTGATGTCGCAGGGGCGTGCGCCGGAGCAGGTGATCGAGTTCTACAAGGAGGCGCTGCGCCGGATCGGGGAATTGCCCGGCGTGGATCGCGTCGCCATAGGGACCCAGGTGCCATGGCGGGAAGCGGGAAGCTTCGGTCCTGGATTCCAGTTTTCAGCCGAACGCTACGCCAGGGCCGACGGCGAAGAGGACCCCCGCGCGCAGTTCCGCACCGTCTCGCCCGGCTTCTTTGCAGCGCTTGGCGTGCCGATCCTTGCGGGGCGTGACTTCACCGAGGCGGACAACCGCGGCGCCGAGCGCGTGGTGATCGTGAGCCAGAGTCTCGCACAGCGGATGTTCCCGAGTCAGGAGGCGGTCAATCGCCGGCTGATGTGGACCGATCCCGTCATGAAGTTCATCGATGTCAGTACCGGGCCGCGGCGGATCGTCGGTGTGGCGGCGGATCTGGACGACCAGAACGTCGTCCCCGGGCCGGCCCTCAACGTCTACCACCCGTTCGCGCAGGAGATCGGCGGGGGGCGCCTGTTCGTTCACACGGGCACGGATCCCTACGCGCTCGTGACCCCGATCAGGCGGATCATCCGCGAGCTGTCCGCGGATCAGCCGGTCGAGCGCGCGGCGACGCTCGAGGACGTGCGCGCCGAGGTGCTGGCTCCCGACCGGCTCAACGCGCTGGTCTTCGGCGGGTTTGCCGCCGTCGCCCTCCTCATCGCGGTGGTCGGCGTCGCGGGAGTGCTGGCGTTTTCCGTCAGCGCGCGCACGCGGGAGTTCGGGATCCGTCTGGCCATCGGGTCCGCGCCGCGCCACCTGCTGACGCGCGTCCTGGGGGAAGGGGCGGTGATTGCCGGCGTCGGCGTGGCGGCCGGCGCCGTCGGAGGCGTCGTCCTCGCGTGGGTTGTCGGCAGCTATATCCAGAATGTCCGCGTGCCGGGCCTGCTGCCCGTGCTTGGGGCCGCCGCAATTCTTGTAACGGCGGCCATACTCGCGTCGCTGATGCCGGCCGCGCGTGCGTCGCGCATCGACGTCCTCAAGGCGCTGCGCTCCGAATGATCCCTGAGCGCAACAGACACAGAAGTTCTTCTCCGGCGAAAGTCGTCGAACTGCGGTTCTTTGGCGGATTGTCCGTCGAGGAGACGAGCGAGGTCCTCGGCCTGTCACCGACGACGGTCAAGCGGGAGTGGGCCACGGCGCGGCTCTGGCTCTTTCGCGCCATAAACGAGCAGCCGCCGTGAAATCGGGCCCCCGGCATCCGTCGATGGTCTCTTGCGCGGCGGTTCTGCGCGTATAAGGACAGGACGGGAAACAGCCGAATATCCCCGGGCGCATCTGGTCATGAAAATCGATAACCTCCCGACGAACCTGGAAGAGTGTCACGAATTGATCCGCCGGCTGCGCGAGGAGAACGCCAGCCTCCGGCAGGCCGGCTCGTTTTTTGGCCGGCTGGCCGAGCGCCTCAATCGCGAGCTGCTGGCCGCGCGCGGACCGTCACCCGCGCACCGCGTCCGCCACGGCGCCGACAGCCAGCATTCCGGCAGCGCTCGCCAGGGCTGTTTCACATGCGCCGGCGCATCCCCCTGAGGGTTCTCATCACCTCGCTCCCTCCGCGGCCAAAGTAGTCGTACAGCCGCGTGTACTCCCGGTACAGCAGGTCGTAGTGGCGTCTGTTCGCCTCGATCGGTTCGTACAGCCGTGCCGGCCCCGGAGCCATCCGCGCGACGGCGTCGGTCAGCGCATCGTGCCCTCCGCGGCGGGCGCCGGCGGCAACGGCGCCAAGCATCGCCGCGCCCAGAGCCGACGCCTGTGGCGCTCCCGCCACGGCAATCTGCCTTCCCGTGACGTCGGCGTAGATCTGCATCAGCATCGCATTGCGCGTGAGCCCCCCGCCCGCGACGATGGAGGAAACCGGCAGGGCCTGGTCCGTGTACGACTCGACGATCGCCCGGGTGCCGAATGCCGTCGCCTCGACAAGGGCATGGAAGATTTCCTCGGGGCGCGTGCTGAGCGTCGCTCCCACGATCAGGCCGCTCAGATCCGAACGGCCCAGCGTTGACCGGTTCCCCTGCCACCAGTCGAGAACCAGCAGCCCGCTGCTCCCGGGGCCCATGCCCTCGGCCTTCGACGTGAGCTGCGCCTGTACCGAAAGGGCCTCTTTCGCGGCTGCCGCGTGGTACGCCGGCGGGACGGCGTGCTGCGCGTACCAGGCGAACAGGTCGCCGACCGCGGCCTGCCCCGACTCGTACGCGAAATAGCCCGGCACGATGCCGTCCTCCACGACCCCCGCCATGCCTTCGACCGGCCGCTCGGCGTCGGCAAGCAGCAGGTGACACGTCGAGGTTCCCATCATCATGACGAACGTGCCGGGCCCGGCGACTCCGCCGCCGAGTACCGCGGCGTGGGCATCGATGATGGGAGCCGCCACGGCGGTTCCCACGCCCAGGTGCAGCCGTTCTGCCCATGCGGGCGTGAGGTGCCCCACGGCTGTTCCCGGGGAGACGACGACGCGGGGGACCTTCGAGGCGTACAGGGTCTCGAATCCGGGCCGCAGCCCCGCCAGGAAGTCGTGGCTCGGATCGCCCTCCTGCTTGTGCCACGTGCCTTTGTACCCGGCGGCGCACGCATTCCGCGCGAGGGTATCGGTCAGGCGCCAGACTACCCAGTCGGCCCCTTCGACGAACCGGTCGGCGGCCTCGAAAAGGTCGGCAGCCTCCTCGGCGATCTCCAGCGCCTTGGGAAGCAGCCACTCCGAGGAGATTCGTCCGCCGTACCGCGCCAGCCATTTCTCGCCGCGCGCCGCGGCATGCGCGGTGACGCGGTCGGCCTGGGCCTGAGCGCCGTGGTGCTTCCACAGCTTCGGCCACGCATGGCGCTCACCCCTGAATGCGGGGATCTCGCAGAGAGGTGTTCCGTCCGCGCGTGCGGGCAGGACGGTGCAGGACGTGAAGTCGAGCCCGATGCCGGCCACGGTGGAGGGATCGATGCGCGACTGCGCCAGCACCGCGGCGATCGTGCGCTCCAGCCCCGTGAGCCAGTCGGCAGGATTCTGCAATGCCCAGTCGGGAGGCAGACGATTGGTCGAACCCGGGAGCCGCTCGTCAATCACGCCATCCGAATACGCCTCCACGGCGGTGGCGACTGCCTCGCCCGTCGCCACGTCCACCAGCAGCGCGCGAACCGACTCGGTGCCGAAGTCCAGGCCGATGGAGTAGGTGGGCATTCAGGAAAGGTTCCGGGTTCGGGGTTCAGGTTCCGGGTTCAGGTTCGGGGTTCCGGGTGGCGCCCGGAACCACTGAGACGCACAGGAGACCAGGAGTTCAGGAGCATCCGCAACTTTCTTCTGATCTTGTGATCTCCTGTGACTTCGATGCTCTCGTGCTCAGCCGCGCAGCACGCGGCAGTCGATGTCCAGGACGCCACACAGCAGTTCGAGCTCGGCGACCCAGTCGCCGTAGACGCCGTGGATGTGATTGCAGTGAAAGTTCGCGATGAAGGTGTCCACCGTGCAGTCGAATCGCGCAAAGGCGTGCGGCCAGTTGTCCTGGGTGCTCGCCGCGATTGCGTGGCTGCGCGCGCCGAAGTCGACGAACTCCGCAGGGACGATGTTCATCACGTAGCGGCCGTCGTGGCGGGTGAGCCTGGCCAGCGTCGCTCGCCCGGGCGCGGCGATGTGGTAGACGGCGGCGCCGCCCGCCGGGAAGTAGAAGCCCTGCGGACGGAATTCCGTGCGCGGCAGATTGACCGCCGGGTCGAGACTGTGCCCCGCGAAGTACGTCGCGTGCTCGCCACTGTTGCAGAGGTCCCACACGCCGAGGTCCGCATGGTAGTGCCGGACGTCCGCAAAGAGTACCGGTGTGCCCGACAGGTGCTTGAAGATCTGCATCGTCAGGGCGGCATCCGAGTCCGCCTCCGTGGCACAGACGATCGGCGGCTTGGCCGCACCGTCAGGACCATACGGGTCGTTCAGGAACGCCTCGGCGACGTCGGCCGTCGCGACGTGCTCGGTCAGCTCGCGTTGCCCCTTGATGCCGCAGAAGTCGTACTTGAACTCCTCGACCAGATCGACCGCCGCGTAGTACAGCCCGAGCTGCCGGCGCAGCAGGTCTTCCGTCAGCCGGAACGCAGCGTCAGGTGCCGTCCAGTGGATGCGCCCCACCGTTTTCTTCAGATAGTCGAGCGCGGGCCCCACCCGGACGCCCTGGGCCAGCTCCAGGTCGGCCCGGCGCACGAGCTCGAACTGGTCGACATGGTCCACGTCGATTCCGAACTGCTTCGCCCACTGCGCAGGGTCGATCACCGTCGTGTCGATCCCGAGCGATCGGCCGCCGATGAGGCAGTACGTCAGACCGCGCAGCCGCCGGGCGGCGGCGACGGCCGTGATCCGGGCCCGGAGCGTGTCGAAGACGCGCTCATCCGCGATATCGCCAAAGCTCTTGGTGAAAGGAATGCCCGCCTGATCGAGCGACCCCGAGTTCGCGAGCATCCCCACCAGCCCGGGGTACTGCGGGTTCACGTTCGAGAACATCACGATCGGCTGGGGGCAGAACTGCGCCGCCACACGCGCGTACTGCGGCCAGGCCCAGACCGAGAAGTTGAAGACGACCGCATCGACTTCAGCCGCGGCCATCCGCCGGCCATTCCGGACGGCGATGTCGTTCTGCCAGATCACCTCGTCGCCGGCGATCACCTCGAACCCCGCGCCCTCCAGCCGGCTGACCAGCTGCTGTCGGAACTCCCGGTTCACCGGTTCCAGCGGGCCCTGGAGGAAATGGCGCCCGTCCCCGAAGTCGAGGACGCCAACGCGGATCTTGCGGGGTTGCAGGTGTTCGAGCATGGGGCAGTCAGCAGCTATCAGTCGTCAGCTAGGAGCTTTCAGCTCTCATTCCGTCGTTTCACTCCCGACAATCACAGGAGGTCAAAAGGTCAGAAGAAATAGGATGCTTCTGAACTCGTGATCTCCTGTGAGCCCTGGGCCCCGAGCCCCGGCAGCGCGCAGGCATCAACGCGCTGCCATGATCCACGCCTCATTGAAGTGCGCGTGCTTGATCGCCTTGCGCGGCAGGCGCTTCTCGGC